>NZ_JAAGPF010000139.1 GCF_017104645.1 Burkholderia sp. Ac-20379 | reverse complement strand
GGTTGAGCGCCCCGGCTCGGTGCCCCGACGCCATCAAGACGTCTGGCGGCCCGAGCGGAATGCCGGCCTGCGCCGCGCCGGCGGCCTGACCCATGCCCGCCGCCGCGCCCCCGGCCAGCAGCGCGGCCCACATCGCGCGACGGCCGCGCGCGATCGTTCGATTCATCCTCATCGTGTTGTTGTCCTTGATTTATGCAAATCGGTCGAAACCAGCGACGCAGTATGCCAGTCGCGGCGCGCGCCGCGGCGTATCGCGCACGGGACGATCCGCGCCACCTCGACGCCCGCCACGCCATCCGCGCCCGCCCTGCGCAGCCCGGCCTTCGCGCATCGGCTCGGCGGCCTCGCCGCGGCACGAGCCGCGCGTTCGTGCGAGCCACGGGCGCGGCACCGCAACACATGAAAAAACCTAATCGACTCATGAATTAATGCCACTGTTTCCAACGAGGCCGCCGTCTTATCATCGCTACCACTTTCAAACTTCGCCGCCGTACGCGAGCCGCCAACGGGACTGACACGCCAACGCCCATCGGTTGCGCCAGGCGCACACAAGATGAGCGCACATGAAGCCGTCACCGTCGCCTCGCTGGTCGCTGCATTGGAGCGCGACGACGAATCGTGCTGGGCGCTCTACGAAGAAATCGGCCGGATCGCCGCGGCGCGCTGGCTGAAGCACGACCGGATCGCGTTGATGGAGGTCGCCTGCGCCTGGGTGAAGAGCGCCGACGCGCAAGGCGCGCTCGCCGATTCCTGGCCCGACGCGAGCGATCACCGCGAGATCGAGCAGCGTGCGGAGGCGGCGGACGCCGATCTGTTCGCTCGTATCGAAGCCGCGCTGTGAGCGGGCCCACGCGCCGCTTCCGCCCCACGGAAGCTCGGAGAATATTGGCGGCGCGGCAACCATGCCGAGCCGATTCGCACGGTATCGGGCCGGCTTGAACGCATTGCAACAGGCACTCGACGAACGGCGCTTCGTCTGCGTGCTGGAGATCGTCCCTCACCCCGCCACGCCGCGGCTGGCTGCGCTCGAACGCATCGTGCAGCGCGGGCATCTGGCGGGCGGGCCGCTGCTGCCGGCCTTCGCCGATCGCGTGGGCCATCACGCCGACATGAGCCCGCTGGCAGGCGCCGATGCCCTGGGCGCGCCCGCCTCGTCGCTGCTGCACTTTTCGGGCAAGGACCGCGAGCGTGCGGACTTGCTGCGTCAGATGGAATCGATGCAGGGACGAGGCCTGAAGCAATTGCTGCTGCTCAGCGGCGATCGCCTGCCCGGCCACCAGCCTGGCCAGGCGCCCGTGCGCTATCTGGAATCGGTGCCCGCGCTGCGGATCGCCCGCGAACACGGCCCGGACTGGCTGCTGGGCGCGGCGCTGAATCCGTTCAAATATCGCGAGGAAGAAGGCGGCGCGCAGTATCTGAAGGCCGAGAAGAAGCTGCTGGCCGGCGCCGATTTTCTTACCCTGCAGTTGGGCTTCGACGCCGCCAAGCATCGCGAGGCGCAGGCCTGGATGCGCGCCCAGCCTCGCGCGAAACCCATGCTGGCCTGCGTGATGAAACTGAACGCCAGACGCGCGGATCTTCTGCAGGGCGTGCCCGGCGTCATCGTCACCGAATCCATGCACGCGTTCCTGGCCAGAGAGCGGCAGATCTCGCAGGCCGTGGCCGAGGCACGCAGCCTCCAGCGTCTGGCGTTGCAGATCGTGGGCCTGGAATGGATGGGCTATGCCGGCGTGCATCTGTCCGGCGTGCATGCCCTGGACGAACTGATCGCGTTGGAAGACGCGATCGCCGAGCAGCGCGACAGCATCCGTTCGTTGACCGAATGGCACGCGCGATGGCAGGCGAGCTGGCACATGCCGGGCGCGTCGCCGGTGGCCTTCGCGCCCGTGCTCGACGCCTGGGAAAGGGGCCGCTCCGACGTGGCCGCCACGCGCCGCGAGCGGCTGCGATACACGTTGCTGTCGAAGCTGCACGATCAACTGTTCGATCGCGGCGGATGGCTCGGCCAAGCGTTCGGCTGGGCCGTGACGCGGCCGGTCTGGAAGACCGGCCTGGGCGCGCAGGCGCTGCATGCCGCCGAACGCGCGGTCAAACGGCCGCTGGTCGGCTGCGATACCTGCGGCAGTTGCCGTTTGCAGGACACGCTCTACGTGTGCCCGGAAACCTGCCCCAAAGGCCTGGCGAACGGCCCCTGCGGCGGCACCCGGCTCAATCGCTGCGAATTCGGCGATCGGGAGTGCGTGCACGGCGTCAAATACCGGATCGCCAAATCGGCCGATCAACTGGCCGTGCTGGCGCAGACGCTGATTCCCGGCATCGAAGCGGGCGAGCGGCACCGCAGTTCCTGGCCCGAATGGTTCGAAACGGAAGATTCGCCGCACGACCCCGAACCGGATCGCGAGACCTGAGCGCCGGCCCGATGGCGGCCGGCGCAGCGCTCACACCGCGTCGTGCACGGCGAGGTTGCAGTACTGCCCCTTGAAATACAGCAACGGCTGCGCGGCCACCGCCGCCGGCACGTCGAGCGCCTTCACCTCGCCGATCACGATCAGGTGATCGCCTGCTTCGTATTCCGCATGAAGCTCGCAGTCGAGCCAATGCAGGCTGCCGGCGATGATCGGATTCCCGAGCGGCGAGGCCCGCCATGCCACGCCGTGCCACTTGTCCGTGCCGCGCCGCGCGAATTGGTTCGAGATCCCGATTTGTTCGTCCGACAGGATATTGACGACGAAACGCCCCGCCCGCCGGATCTTCGGGTAGCTGGCCGAGCCGGACATCACGTTGAACGACACCAGCGGCGGGCGCATCGACACGCTATGGAACGACTGGCAGGTGAAGCCGATCGGCTCGCCGTCGACGTGCGACGCGATCACCGTGATACCGGATGCGTAGTGGCCGAGCGCGTCGCGAAAGCGCAAGGGATCGATGGCAGTACTGAGAAGTGACATGGTGGCGAAGAGAAGGCGGATGACATGCGAGCCGAGTTCGTATCCGGGCCGCGACTGCCGGGGTGCGCTGTCGCGCCCCGGCAATCGTGGCCCGGCGGATCGCGGCCGGTTCCCCGGGAATCGCGTCCGCGTTCAACGCGAAATCAGTTCGAGAGTTCGTTTCGAACGATTTCCGCGCCGGCGCTCAAGGCTTCCAGCTTGCCTCGGGCGATCGCACGCGACAGCGGAGCCATGCCGCAGTTGGTGCACGGGTAGAGCTTGTCGGCATCGACGAACTGCAGCGCCTTGCGCAGCGTGTTGGCCACTTCGTCCGGCGTTTCGATGGTATTGGAGGCCACGTCGATCGCACCCACCATCACCTTCTTGCCGCGGATCAGTTCGATCAGCTCCATCCGCACGTGGGAGTTGTGGCATTCCAGCGAAACCATGCCGATGCTCGATTGCTGCAGCTTGGGGAACGCTTCCTCGTACTGCCGCCATTCCGATCCGAGCGTCTTCTTCCAATCGGTGTTGGCCTTGATGCCGTAGCCATAGCAGATATGCACGGCGGTTTCGCACTTGAGCCCTTCGATGGCCTTTTCCAGCGTGGCCACGCCCCACTCGTTGACTTCGTCGAAGAACACGTTGAACGCCGGTTCGTCGAACTGAATGATGTCGACGCCGGCGGCCTCGAGTTCCTTCGCTTCCTGATTCAGGATCTTGGCGAATTCCCAGGCCAGTTTCTCGCGGCTCTTGTAATGATCGTCGTACAGCGTATCGATCATCGTCATCGGGCCGGGCAGCGCCCACTTGATCGGCTGCTTGGTCTGCTGGCGCAGGTACTTGGCGTCCTCGACGAACACCGGCTTCTTGCGCGCCACCGCGCCCGCCACCGTCGGCACGCTCGCATCGTAGCGATCGCGAATCCGGACGGTCTTGCGGTGCTCGAAATTGACGCCGTCGAGGTGCTCGATGAACGTCGTCACGAAATGCTGACGCGTTTGCTCGCCGTCGCTGACGATATCGATGCCGGCATGTTGTTGCTCTTGCAACGACAATCGCAGCGCATCCTGCTTACCCTCGATCAAGCCCTCGTCCTGCAGCTTCCAGGGCGACCACAGCGTTTCGGGCTGCGCGAGCCAGGAGGGTTTGGGCAAACTGCCGGCGGTTGAAGTGGGCAACAGTTTCTTCACAATAGATGACCTTGTGTTTTGATTGATCAAAGCGCGCAGGTGGCGGACCACTGCTCGAGAACAGCCTGGTACGGCTTGATGAAATGCGCCTCGGCGAACTTGCCCTGCTCGATGGCCAGCCGGCTGCGTTCCTCCCGGTCGTAGACGATCCGGGTCAACGAGAAATCCTGGTGCTTCAGGCTCGGTTGATAGGATTTCCCCGCGGCGGAATTGGCGTTGTAGATCTCGGGCCGGTAAATCTTCTGGAACGTATCCATCGTGCTGATGGTGCCGATCAGTTCGAGATCGCTGTAATCGCCGAGCAGATCGCCCGTGAAATAGAACGCCAGCGGCGCGACGCTGTTCGGCGGCATGAAGTAACGCACCTTCAGGCCCATTTTCTTGAAGTATTCGTCGGTCATCGAATATTCGTCCTGCTGGTATTCGATGCCGAGCACCGGGTGCTGATTGGCCGTGCGGTGATACGTCTTGCTGCTCGACACGCTCAGGCAAATGACCGGCTGCTTCTTGAAGTTGGCCTTGTAGACATCCGAGCTCACGAAGCTCTTGAACAGCTTGCCGTGCAGATCGCCGAAATCCTCGGGCGCGCTGAATCCGGCGCGGTTCTTGTTGTGCTCGAGCAGCAGCACGCTGAAATCGTAATCGCGCACGTAGGACGAGAAATTATTCCCGACGATGCCTTCGATGCGCTCGCCGGTCACGCGATCGACGATGCTCGTCTTCAGCACTTCGATCAACGGCAGCGCATGCTCGCCGCTTTCGCCATCGACGCTCATTTCAACGGAAATGATTTCGAGGTTGACGCTGTAACGGTCGCCCTTCGGATTATCCCAATGCGCCAGGGCATTGAAGCGGTTGTCGATCATCCTGAAGGTATTGCGCAAATTTTCCTGACGGCTCTCCCCTCTCGCCAGATTGGCGAAATTGGTGGTGATACGCGTGCTTTCGGCCGGACGATAATCCTCGTCGAAGCGAATGCTCTTGATGGAAAATTTGAAGTCGTTGCTCATTTTGATCCTGCGCCCTGATTTTTTGAATGAAATGCGCCGGCGGTACATCCGGCGCATTTCACGGAATCCGTGATTCGGCAAATCTTAAGTCAGGCCATCCATGAAAAAAAGTGAAATTACTTCATCGAACCATTAGATTCGTTCATGAACTGATGCCCATGCTGCTTGGCTAGCCGCGTCGAATCGGCCGCCCGGCCAAGCGCGCGCGCTCGGCCCTGCGCCGAAGCGCGGCGACCGAGAGGCAAGCGGTGCGGGTTGGCTGTTGGCGTGACGACGAACTCAGGGCTCGATCGCCGAGTCGTCGTCGCCGTAGAATTTCACGCCGAGCTGAATGCGCTCGCGGCCGCTTTCCACGCGATGCCGATTGGTATCGCGCAGCGAATACACGCAGCCGCAATATTCCTGTTGGTAGAAGTTTTCGCGCTTGCTGATTTCGATCATCCGCGCCGAGCCGCCGCCTTTGCGCCAGTTGTATTCCCAATACAGCATGCCGGGATAATGCGAGGCCGCGCGCACACCGCAATCGTTGATTTGCTGCATGTTCTTCCAGCGCGAAATACCCAATGAGCTGGTAATCACGGGAAACCCGTGTTCATGCGCATACAACGCGGTGCGTTCGAATCGCATATCGAAACACATGGTGCAGCGAATCCCGCGTTCCGGTTCGTTTTCCATGCCCTTGGCACGCTCGAACCAGTTATCGCGGTCGTAATCGGCGTCGATGAACGGAATTCCGAATTGTTCGGCAAACCGGATATTTTCCTGTTTGCGTAATTCGTATTCCTTCAACGGGTGGATATTCGGGTTGTAGAAGAAGATCGTGAAATCGATGCCGGACGCCTGCATGGCTTCCATCACTTCGCCCGAGCACGGCGCGCAGCAGGAATGCAGCAGCACGTTCTTGTGCCCGCCCGGTAAAGCCAATGGCTTGCGTTCGATCGTGGATGCCATGAGACGTGCCGTGGAAAACGCCCGCGTTCGTCGAACTGGGCAAACCCGGATTGTCGCCTTCGCGGCGGGCGGATGAACAGCGATAAGTTTTCATGTTTCCATGAATGCCGCTCATGGACGGCCGCCGCGACGCCTCACGCCACCCCGTGCCGTTTCGCCTGGTCGATGAAGGCGCGCAGGTAGTCGATCCCCACGTCCGCCTCGCGCGCGCCCAGGTAGATGTGCTTGGCGATACCGTGTTCGCCCAGACGCACCGGCACCACATCCATCTTGTCGGCATATTCGAGCACCAGCCAGCGCGGCAGCGCCGCCACGCCGCGGCCGCTGGCCACCATCTGCAGCATGATGTCGGTGGTTTCGATCGGCTTGTGGCGCTTGGGCGCGATGCCCGCCGGCGTGAGGAACATGCTGTAGATATCGAGGCGGTCGATCGGCACCGGATAGGTGACCAGCACTTCGTTGCTCAACTGCTTCGGCGCGATGTAGTGCTCCTTGGCCAGCTTGTGGTTGCCGGCCACCACCAGCACCTGCTCGTAGTCGAACACCGGTTCGAATATCAGGCCGGGCTTGTCGAGCGGATCGGGCGTGACCAGCAGATCGATCTCGTAGCCGAACAGCGCGCCGATGCCGCCGAACTGGAATTTCTGTTTGACGTCCACGTCCACGTCCGGCCACGCGGCCAGATACGGCGACACGACTTTCAACAGCCATTGGTAACACGGGTGGCATTCCATGCCGATGCGCAGCGCGCCCCGCTCGCCCTGCGCGAACTGCCGCAGCCGTTCTTCGGCCAGATTCAGTTGCGGCAGCACGCGGTTGGCCACCGCCAGCAGGTATTGGCCGGCCTGCGTGAGGCGCAGGCTGCGGCCTTCGCGCAGCCAGATATCGGTGCCGAGCTGCTGCTCCAGCTTCTTCATGCTGTGGCTCAGGGCCGATTGGGTGACGTGCAGCACGCCGGCGGCCGCGGTCAGCGAGCCTTGCCTTTCCACCTCCTGCACGATGGACAAGTGAATACGATCAAGCATGATAAATGAATGAAATTCATGATCTATTGAGATTCATAGATATTACTTCATCACTCGCGATCGCGGCGGCGTGCCTCGGGCCATCGTCGCGATGGCCTCGAACAGCGCGAGATTCAGCCGTTTGAGTTCGTGGCTGGTGGGCATGGGTTGCGCCGAGAACTTGGCGATCACCGTCTCGCTCGTCGGGTCGACGTAGAGCCACTGGCCGTGAATGCCGATGGCGAAGCACGCGCTGTCGGCGCCGCCCGTGCGATACCACTTGTTGCGGTACCGTCCGTCGGGCAGCCAATCGGCGAAGCTGCCGTTGCGCCAGGCCTCGACGCTGCCGCCGTCGAGCGTGTCGTCGATCCACGCGCGCGGGACGATCCGCCGCCCGTCGATTGCGCCGCCCTGCCGCACGAGTTCGCCGATCCGCGCGAGATCGCGGATGGCCATGCACAGGCCGCCGCCCGAACGGGCCGTGCCGGCGATGTCCACCGTCACGCAGCCGTCGGCGCGCAGGCCGAGCGGCTGCCACAACCGGGCGGACGCGAAATCCGCGTAGCGCTGGCCCGATGCGCGCTCGATCACGAGGCCGAGCACGTCGGAATTGGGCGAACAGTAATGGAACGGGCCGCCGTGCTCGCCCGCGCCCTTGGGTAACGCCGCCAGCAGATCGATCACGGTTTCCCGCGGCTCGCCGTCGCGCCGCGGATCCCACAGGCCGGCGCGGCGGTATCGGGCATAGAGGCCGTGCGGATCGAGATAATCCTCGTCGAACGCGAGACTCGTACGCATGTCGAGCACGTGCCGCACGCGCGCGTCGCCGAACGCCGACGGCGCCAGCTCCGGCACGTAGTGCGCGACGGGCGCATCCGGGTCGAGCCGCCCCTCGCCGTGCAGGACGCCCGCGAGCAGCCCCGCGACCGATTTGCTGGCCGAAAACAGGATATGGCGGCTTTGCAGCGTGAAGTTCGGCGCGAGCCAGTCGGCGACGACGCGCCCCGCGCGCATCACGGTCAAGCCGTCGGTGCAGGTGTCGCGCAGGATCGCCTCCACCGTGCGCGGCTCGCCGTCGATCGTCAGCGTTTCGCGGGCCAGCGCGCCGGCATCCACCGGCGCCGTTTCGGCGAGGCCGGATGCGGCGGCGATGCGCGCCGCCGGAATCACCTCGTGCAGGTGGCGAAAGGCCCAGACATTCCACGGCGCGTCGCGCCAGTTGTCCTGGCGCACCGCGTCGCGGCGAAATCCGTACTCCTGTTCGAATCGGGAAGGCGTCATGAGCTGTGAATGGAGATCAGTGAATGTGCCGCAGGAAATCGCGAAAGCGCTCGCTGGGCGGCGCGCGGAGCAACTGCGACGGCTCGCCGTCGTGCACGAGCCGGCCCGCTTCCATGAACAGCAGCCGCGTGCCCACCCGCTGCGCGAACCCCATCTCGTGCGTGACGACGACCATCGTCATGCCCTCCGCCGCGAGCGTCTGCATGACCTTGAGCACTTCCTCGCGCAGCTCGGGATCGAGCGCGGAAGTCGGTTCGTCGAACAGCATCAGCTTCGGCTGGATCGCCAGCGCGCGCGCGATCGCGACGCGCTGCTGCTGGCCGCCCGAAAGCTGCGACGGATAGTGGTTCATCCGTTCGGCCAGGCCCACCTTGCGCAGCAGCGTGCGCGCGATGTCGCCGGCCTCGGCGCGCGACTTGCCGCGCGCGCGGATCGGCCCGAACATCACGTTCTGCAGCGCCGTCAGGTTCGGGAACAGGTTGAACTGCTGGAACACCATGCCCGCCTCGAGCCGGATGCGCCGCACGTCGCGCGTGCTGCCCAGCACGCTGATGCCGTCCACGCGCAGGTCGCCGCCGCTGAGCGTTTCGAGCCCGTTGATACAGCGCAGCATGGTGGATTTGCCCGAACCGGACGGGCCGACGATCACCACCACTTCGCCGCGCTCGACCGCGAGATCGAGCGGATGCAGCACGAGGTGCTGCCCGAACCGTTTCGATGCCTGCTGGAATTCGATCATGCTCATCTCAGGCGGACTCTCCGTTCAAGTACTCGCAAGCCCAGCGCGAGCAGGCTGATCACGAGCAGATAGATGCAGGCCACGGCGGTCCAGATTTCCACCGCGCGAAAATTCTCGGCCATGATTTCCTGGCCGCGCCGCGTCAGTTCGCCCACGCCGATCACGAGGAAGATCGACGTGTCCTTCACCAGGTTCACGAACTGGTTGCCCATCGCCGGCAGCGCGCGCCGCATCGCGATCGGCGCGATCACGTGGGCGAGCACGCGATGAAACGGCAGGCCCATCGCGAGCCCGGCCTCCCGCAGCCCGCCGGGCACGGCGTCGAGCGCGCCGCGCACGATCTCGGCGTGGTAGGCGCCCGCGTTGACGATCAGCGTGATGATCGCGGCGGTGGTCCCGCCGATCCGCACGTTGATCATGATCGGCAGCGCGAAGTAGACGAACATCACCTGCACGACGATCGGCGTGCCGCGGATCAGCGCGACGTACAACTGCGCGGGCAGGCGCGCGGCGCGCCCGCCGTAGGTCAGCGCCACGCCCGCGAGCACGCCGAGCACGAGACCGCCGGCGAGGCCCGCCAGCGCGATCAGCACGGTCAGCCGAAGGCCCTGCATCAGATCGGGCAATGCGGCCAGCATGGCCGCCCAGTCGAAGTTCATTCCGAGCGCGCTCCAAACCACTTGCGGTTCAATGCATCGAGCCGTCCGTCGGCCTTCATGGCGGCGAGCTGCTGATTGGCCGCGGCCACCAGCGGGCTGCCCTTGCGGAAGCCGATTCCGACGTCGAGCCCTTCCAGCGGCGGCTGCACGACGCGCACCTTGCCCTTGCCCGCGGTGTTCGCGTAGTAGAGCAGGAGCGGCTTGTCGTACACCACGGCATCGGTGCGGCCCGCCAGCAGCGCGAGCAGCGCATTGTTGATGCTCGGCAGCTGGTCGATCGTCGCGTCCTTGAAGTGCTCCCGGATATACCCCACCGCCACGGTGCCGGTTTCGGTGCCGATGCGCTTGCCGGCGAGATCGGCGGGCGAGCGGATGCTGGTGTTGTCGATGCGGGTGACCGAGATCAGCCCGCTCTTGTAGTAAGGCATCGAGAAATCGATCACCTTCTGGCGTTCCGGCTTGATGAAGAGCTGCGACACGATCGCGTCCAGATTGCCGGTCTGCAAGGCCGGCAGCAGCGCGCCGAACTCCATCGGCTGCAGGCGCCAGGTGCGCTTCATCCCCTTGGCCAGCTCGGCCCAGACTTCGACGTCGAAGCCGGAATAGCCGCTGCCGTCCTTGTAGGCGAACGGCGGCGCACCGACGTTCGAGCCGATCACGAGCGCCGCGTCGTCCGCGCGCGCCGCGCGGGACAACATGGCGACGGGCGCCGCGGCAAGGCCGAGTTGCAAAAGTTGACGACGATTCATGGTCTTCTCCACGTTGGGTGGTCGTTGCGGGTCGGGTGTGCCGATCGATGGCGGACGGGATGTCAGGCGGGCCGGGACGTGTTCCGTCCCGCCGGTTCGATGTGGCCGTCGCCGGGCCGGCGCGCCAGCGCGACGACCAGCTCGATCTCGAGCAGCGCGCCATCCGGCAACCCGGCGACGCCGACAGCCGATCGCGCATGGCGGCCGCGCGCGCCGAACAGCGCGTGCAGGAGCGTCGAGGCCTCGTCGAGCACGCGCCCGTGGTACGCGAAGCCGGCCGCGGCATGAACGAAGCCGCGCAGGAACAGCGTGCGATCGAAGCCGTGCGAGGCCGGCATCTCGGCCTTCAGCGCCGCGAGCGCGCGCAGCACGCAGGTGTGCGCGGCGTGCCGGATCGTCTCGGGCGGCGTCGTGTCGCTCGCCGGGCCGGCGATCACGCCGCCGTCGATCCGGCACACCTGGCCGCTGACGTAGGCCAGATCGTCGTGAATCACGACGCGCTCGTAGGCGCCGCGCGGCGCGGGCGCCTCGGGCAGCGCGAGGCCGAGCCGCGCGAGCCGGTGCGCCAGATCGGGCGTCATGACGGCGACCCCGGCTGCGTTTCGGCGCTTTCGACCGGTTCGATCCCGACGCGTCCGCCGAGCCAGCAGCCGTCCGGCGCGCCGCGTCGATCGCCGTCGGCGAAACTGAAACGCACGGCGATCTGCGACGGGCGCCGCATCGCGCGGCCCTGACGAATGGTGATCGTTCGATCGGATGCGTCGACCGCACCGTTGGCGAGCAATCCGAACGACAGCGCCGACGCCGCGATGCCGGTGGCCGCGTCCTCGGGATACCCCGAGGCGCGCGGGAACTGCCGCGCATCGAAGATGGCCCGCGTCGCGTCGAAGGCGGCATACGGGTAGAGCCCGGTCGAGCCGATGTCCGCGCACAGCGCCTCGATCCGATCGAAGCGCGGCTGCAGCGCGTCGAGATCGGCGACGCTGGCGAGCGGGATCAAGGTCTTCACGCGGCTGGTGCAGGCGTTCTGGATCGGCAACGGCGCCAGTTGCGCCTCGGCGATGCCGAGCACGTCGAGAATGGCGCGTCGCGTGCGCCGATCGTCCAGCGCTTCGACGCTGCCCGCCGGCTGCGAGATCTCGACCGCCGCGCCGTCGTCCGATTCGCCGGCGATGCGTGCGCGCACCGGGCCGCTGCGCGTCAGGAGGCGCAGCGAGTCGCGCCGCAGGCGGCCGTGGCGGTGCAGCAGCCAGACCGCGCCGACGGTGGCGTGGCCGCACATCGACATCTCGTGGTTCGGCACCCAGAAGCGCAATTCGAAGTCGCAGCCCGAATCGGCCGGCGCCGGCATGACGAAGCCGCTCTCGTGGCCGTAACGTTGCGCGACCGCCTGCATCCCGGCATCGGTCATGCCCTCGGCATCGATCACGATGGGCGCGGGGTTGCCGCCGCCGGGCGCGGCGGCGAAGACGTGGACGAGTTCGACTGCGTGGTGCTGGGTCATGGTGCCGTGCGCCCCGCCGACCGGGGCCTGAATTTCCATCCGTTCAGGTTACGGAAATCCCTATCGCGGCGCGCGTCCCGGCGGGCCGGGCCACTTGATCGAACGGGCCATGCCGTGCCAGCGGCCGGTTTTTGTACTGCTATGCTGCGCGGAACGGATTCGTGCCCTTATTCGGGTCGAATGGGAGATCAGTGATGCTGCGTTCGTTCAACGAGGTCAGCCGGCCGGCGGACCCATCCCTGCTCGTCACCGCGGGTGACGGCTGCGCGACGCTCACCGGACGCGGCAGCTACGCCATGCCGTGGCATTGGCACGACTGCCTGATGTTCATCCTGCCGAGCCTCGGCGCGGTCGAGATCCGGCACGAAGACCGGCGCGCCGGGATCTGGCTGTCGCAGGACCGCTTCGCGGTGATGCCCGCCGAGCATGCGCACCAGACGCGCGCGGCCTGCGCGCCCCACACGCATGTCGCGCTCTACGTGACGCCCGACGCGCTGCGCAGGCTGGATACCGGCGTCGGATCGCTCGATGCGTTTCGGCGACGCACGCGCAAACCCATCCTGCTGCGCAAATCCGCCGCGATCCGCAATCTGCAGGATCTGTCGCTGCGCGCCGACCTGGGCGCGTACGGCAACGAGGCAACGCGCCAGGCGCTGGCGGCGGCGCTGCTGATGCAGTGCATCGGCGAGGTCATTTCGGGGCAGGAGGAGTCGGGGCGGTCGCCCGCGGAACACGGCATGGCGCTGGTCGCCGACATCGAGGCCTACGTGACGTCGCACGTGGACCGGGACATCCCGCTCGATGCGCTCGAACAGCGCTTCGGCGCATCGCGCCGGCATATCACGCGCCTGTTTCGGGAGCGGACGGGGCTGTCGATCGGCGAATTCCAGCAGCGCGTGCGTTACCGGATCGCATGCGAGTTGCTGACGCAAACCGATCTGCCGATCGGCGAGGTGGCGTTCCGCGTCGGCTTCGCGAGCGGCGCGGCGCTGGCGCACGCGATGCGGCGGGTCGGCGGGCATTCGCCGTCGGAATTGCGGGGGAAGGCGAAGGGGCGCGTCGCGGGGCGGGCGGCCGGCATGTGACCTGGCCACCCGGCATGTCTACCGCGCATCGGCGCGAACCGCCCGATAGACGGCGATCCGGTTCGACTCGATCTGTTCGGTGACGCGATAGCTCGTGCCCGACGCGATACGGATGTCCCACTGCTTGGCGGCCTGCCCCGCATGCGCGTTGAACGCGCGATCCGGCACGGATTCCATGCGATCGTAGCGATACAGCTTGTAGTTCACCCCCGCCTCCAGCCCCGACACCTCGACCGTCAGGGTCAGGGGGATGGCCGGCGGACGCTGGCCCGAGCCGGCGGCGATGTCCGGCGTCTCGTCGTTGCGGCTGACCGCCACCCGCACCGGGACGGTTTCGCGATCCTCGTCCGCCACGCCGGTGATGGCGATACCGTAATGGGCGCCCTGTTTCGCCAGCGAATACGGGCCGGCCGAGCGCGCATTGGCCTGCGCGCGGCTTTTCTGGAACGCGTCGAAGGTCTCGCTGAACAGATAGGTCGGCCGGCCCGCCGGCGCCCACAGGCCGTTGTCGCTGAACTGCACGCGATCCTCGCCCGAATACGGCGCGCCCGGCGCGAAGCCGTTCCTCGATGCGATGCCCACTACCGGCACGATATGGTCGTATTCGGGGTCGCCGGCGCGAGCGTCGTCGGAACCGTCGAAAGCCTGATGGTTCGTGTACACGCCGATCAGGACCGGATAATCGCGGGCCACGTTGCGCTTCACCCACGTCAGGAAGCTGGCGGCATCCGCGCCCTCGCCGTCATGCCATGCGATCGACTTCAGATGCATCCCCGCCGCCGCCGCCGCGTCATTCACGCCGAGCAGGAGCTGGCTGCTGCTCCGGTATTGCGGCGTGGTCGGGCTGGCGATGGCGCGCGCATCGTACTGGGACATGTACTGTCCGTAATACAGACCCGCCGACAGCATGGCGACCTCGCCGCAATAGCCGAAGTTCTCTCGCCATTGCAGACGCGGCGGGATATCGAGCCGTTTCGGCTGCAACGCCGGACGGACGGCCGATGGCGTGGACGGATTCGGTATATCGCCGGCCTGGGCGGCGGCAGGCAGCCATGCGATGAAGGCGAGGAAACTCGCGCGGCTCGCGGCGCGGACTGTTTTCGTGTCGATCATCCCGGCCCTGTTTCTCGTCGAAAGATGGCGGCGCGCAGCCGTCTCCGAAATTCGTGCGGCCCTCGACACGCCGCGGCGGTCAGGTTAGCGCCGCCGCGCCGCGGCATGTGTCGTCTTTTGTTCGCGCGCGTGCAGAGATGTATCGGCCGTGTGCGCGGGCCTGACCGCATCATGCATCGTGCAAAAAAGCTTCGCGCGCCTTTTGCATGCCGGACGCCGAATCCGTTCCGCCATCGGTTTCCAGCGTCGTCCGAAGCCGCGGAGCGACGATGTCCGCTGACGATCGGAAACAACCAACGATCTGCACGATTCGTGGACGATTCCGGATCCCTGCATTGCTCGCCGGCCGATCGAGCAAGCTTGACGCTCGAATTCGATCTACCGGCGCCGAATAAAAAAAAGCCCGGTCATTGACCGGGCCCAAGAGAGCTGCGCCGTTTCGATGGATGGCTGCCGTAGTCCTACAGGCCATCCCTCTCCGTCAACACGACTCCCACCGTTACAGTGCGTACATCGGGTGCGATTATGAGCCGCCGATGCTTAAGCCATACTTAAAGCGCCCGCGCGCGCCCCGCGACACCTCCGCCCTCCCCGCATCGGACATTCGACCGATACCGCCGCCCCGCCACGCACGCGATCCTGACGCCTTCGACGGCACGTTGCCGCGCAAACATCGGCAGCCTCGCCGCAGCGGGCGCCGATCGCGAGACTATCTTGAACCATTCGACGATTCATCCGGGCTGGGTTCGCGCGTTCCACTGGATCAACGCCGCGTCGGTCGTGCTCATGTGCATGAGCGGCTGGCAGGTGTATAACGCGTCGCCGCTGTTCGACGCCATCCGCTTCCCCACGGCCATCACGCTGGGCGGCTGGCTCGGCGGCGCGCTGCAATGGCACTTCGCGGTGATGTGGCTGCTGGTGGCCAACTTCGCCGCCTATCTGGCGCTCGGCCTGCTGACCGGGCGGCTGCACCGCACGCTGCTGCCGCTGAACCCGCGCGCGGTCGCCGCCGACCTGTGGGCCGCCCTGCGCGGCAAGCTCGGCCACGCCGATCCGCGCCGCTACAACGCGGTGCAGAAGCTCGCTTATTGGCTGGTGATCGCCGACATCGCGCTCGTGATCCTGTCCGGCCTGACGATCTGGAAGCCCGTGCAGTTCCCGCTGCTGCGCACGCTGATGGGCGGCTACGACACGGCGCGCATCGTGCACTTCGCCGCGATGAGCGGGCTGGCGGCGTTCTTCGTCATCCATATCGCCATGGTGGCGCTCGTGCCGCGCTCGCTGCTGACGATGATCCGGGGCCGCTGATGATCCGCACGAAACCACCCGCGCCCGCGCTCGACGCGGCCTCCATCGTCAAGGACGCCCATAACGCATTGACGTCCGAATCGCGACGCCTGTTCGGCAAGCGGATCCTGAGCCTCGGCGGCCTCGCGCTGCTGACGGGCTGCAGCCCGACCGACGGCGCCTCGATCGAAGCCATGCTGCGCAAGGTGTCCACGCTCAACGACCGGGCGCAGGCGCTGCTGTTCGATCCGGGCAAGCTCGCGCCGACCTACCCCGATTCGATGATCACGCGGCCGTTCCCGTTCAACGCGTTCTACGACATCGATCAGGTGCCGGACGTGGACGCCGCCAGCTACCGGCTCGAACTGACGGGGCTCGTGAAAGGCCAGCGCAGTTGGACGCTGCGCGAGCTGAACGCGCTGCCGCAGCACAGCCAGGTCACGCGCCACATCTGCATCGAAGGCTGGAGCGCGATCGGCAAATGGGGCGGCGTGCGCTTCGCCGATTTCCTGCTGCTGGCCGGCGCGGACACCACGGCGAAATACGTCGCGCTGCATTGCGCCGACAACTACTGGACCAGCATCGACATGCCCACGGCGCTGCATCCGCAAACGCAGCTCACGCTGTCCTACGACGGCCAGGTGCTGCCGCCCAAGTACGGATTCCCGATGAAATTGCGGATGCCGACCAAGCTCGGCTACAAGAACGCGAAACACATCGTCGGCATCGCGATCACCAACGCCTTTCCCGGCGGTTACTGGGAAAACCAGGGCTACAACTGGTTCGGCGGATCCTGACCGATTCGCCTCGCCAGCCTTTTCCATCGCATTACCCTCGGAGTCCTTATGTCCTTCCGTATCAAGCTGGCCGCTTCCGTCGTGGCCCTCACGCTGGCCGGTAGCGCCTTCGCGCAAACCCCGGCGGCGAAGCCGCAACGGATCCGCGGCGAAGTCGTCTCGCTCGCCGACAACACGCTGACCGTCCATCGCAAGAGCGGCGACACGGTCGCGCTCAAGCTGGCCGACGCGTCGCAGGTGAACGCCGTCAAGGCGATCCAGCTCTCCGACATCAAGCCCGGTTCCTACGTGGGCGCGGCCGCGATGCCCGGCCCGGACGGCAAGCTCGTCGCCAAGGAAGTGCTGGTGTTCCCCGAGGCCGCGCGCGGCATGGGCGAAGGCCATCATCCGTGGGATCTCGGCGCGAACAGCTCGATGACCAACGCGAACGTGGACACGGTCGTGCAGGGCACCAACGGCCGCGATCTGAAGCTGTCGTACAAGGGCGGCAACAACACCGTGACGGTGCCGACCACCGCGCCGGTCGTCACGCTGATCCCCGCCACGCGCGCCGACCTGACGGCCGGCAAGAAGGTGTTCGTGGTGGCCGCGCCCGCCAAGAGCGGCGGCGGCTACGACGCGCAATTCGTCGTGGTCGAAAAGGACGGCGTCGCGCCGCCGATGTAATCGCGTCGGGCGGCCTGCGTGCACGATCCGGCACGATGCCGCCCGCAGCTCGACAGCGAATAACGAACAACGAACACGAGGAATCCGCCTTGACGCTTTCGCGAACCACGATCGAGCAACGCCTCGCGCTCGTCGAAGACAAGCTCGCGATCTACGACCTGATCGCCGCGCACCCGTTGAGCGCCGACACGGGCTACGGCCCGTTCTTCTCGTCGCTCTACACGGAAGACGCCGCGTTCGATCGCGGTACCGCCGCACCCGGTGCACTGGGTCGCGACAAGCTGATCGAACTCGTCGAGAGCGAGGCGCACGAGGCCGCGCTGTCCGGCGGCCTCGCGCATTTCGGCAACCTGCCGCGCATCGAACTGGACGGCGACACGGCCGTCGTCACGTCGTATCTGATGCTGGTGCGCTTCAACCGCAACGGCGCGGAAACGTTGCTGCCGAACCATGGCCTGTCGCGCGGCCACGAGATTTTCCGCGTGCTGGTCAATCGCTGGGAAGCCGTGCGAACGGAAGCCGGATGGCGCATCCGGTCGCGCAAGCTGTTCCCGATGGACGGCACGCCGCCGGCGCGCAAGCTGCTCTACGAGACCGTGTCGCGCTGACGATTCGTCAGCGCTTCTAAGCTTCGCTTAAGCCGACTGTGTGCATAGTGGATACCTGATTGAAAGAAATGTTCACGGGAGGTATCCATGACCCTGCGCCTGTTGCTGTCCGCCTTTGCCACCTTGTTCGCGCTCGGCGCAAGCTCGCTGCTGACCATCGCGCCCGGCGCACCGCTGCATGCCACGCTCGCATCGTCCGATTCGCCCGCCGCCCCGTGGCTGCCCGCGCGGCGCGAAGCCGGCGACGCGCCCTGAGCATCGCCTTCCGCCTTAAGCTTGCCTTCAGCTTCGGTTTCGTACGATCGCGAAACCCCTGCGGCGCGCCCACGCTGTTCCCATCCAGCGCCGCCAATGCAAGCGAATCGAAGGCATGTCACAGACTCCCTCCCCCCGCCGCACCGCCGATCTCCCGCCGCACGCCGGCGTTCTGAAAACCCTGTTCCTGCAAGCGCCGTCGTACGACGGCTTCGACGGCGGCGCCGGCTCGCGCTATCAGGCCAAGCGCGAAATCCGCTCGTTCTGGTATCCGACCTGGCTCGCGCAGCCCGCCGCGCTCGTGCCCGGCAGCCGCGTGCTCGACGCGCCGGCCGATGAATTGTCGGTGGAAGACACGCTGAAGATCGCCGTCGAATACGACCTCGTCATCATCCACACCAGCACCCCGTCGTTCCCCACCGACGCGAACTTCGCGCAGGACCTCAAGCAGCGCAAGCCTTCGGTGCTGGTCGGCATGGTGGGCGCGAAGGTGGCCGTCGATCCGCACAACTCGCTGACGGCCTCGGACGCGA
>NZ_JAAGPF010000138.1 GCF_017104645.1 Burkholderia sp. Ac-20379 | reverse complement strand
CGACGCATGGGCGGGCGCGGGCGCGGCGGCATGCGCCGGCGCGGCCGCCGACGAGGACGAAGACGAGGACGCCCCGCCGCCGCCCGCCGGCAGCTTGATCTGCTGCCCCGGCGCGATCAGATTGCCGTCGAGCTTCGGGTTCGCGCGCCGCAACTCGGCCACGGTCGTGCCGTGCTCGTGCGCGATCTTCCAGAGCGAATCGCCATGCTTGACCGTATAGGTGCCGAGCGCGCTGCTGCGGCGATGGCCGCCGGGCGCGCCCGGGTGCGTGTCGGTTTTCGCCGCCACCTTGCTGTGCGGGCTGGTCAGCGTCAGCGACGAATGCGAGCTCGACAGCGCGCCGCTCCAGGCCATCTCCAGATTCGTCTCGACTTCCTTGACCCACACCTCGAGCTTCTGCGTGAACGGCACGTTCTTGAGCGGCGCGGCGATCTTGCCGGCCGCGTCGCTGTGCCCTTCCTGCACGACCTTGCCGCCCGCCTTGACCTGATAGTGCACGCCGGCCACCGGCTGCTTCTTCTTGTCGACGAACTGCACGCCGAGCGCGCCCGAGCAGCAGCCGAGGTTGTAGTCGTTGAACTTCGAGATGTAGTGCGACACCGACGTGCCGTTCGCATCCGTGGGATCGACCGCGCCGTTCGAGCTCAGGAACTGCATGACGCCCGGGTGCTTCTCGGAGCCGAAGCCCTTCAGGTGGGCCGCGCCGATGATGCCCGAGTGCGTGATCGTGATGCCGCCGATCACCTTGCCTTCATACTCGGTCGCCCCGTAATGCTTGGCGCGCGAACACAGCAGGCGCACCCAGGCCACGGCCGCCACGTCCTGCTCGTCGGGCGAATTGCGGAAATCGTCGAGGCTCTTGATACCGTCCTTGCCGGTCCAGGTGCCTTTCCACTGATAGAGAAACTTCTTGTGGCCGTCCGGCTGCTTGATCAGCGGCGAGGTGCCGTCCGACACGTAGTAGCCGAGGTCGCTCAACGCCGATTCGCCGAACTGGTATTTGCCGACGTAGCCGTACTTGTTGACGATCGTGTACTTCGTGCCGCCGCCGCCCTCGCTGTCGAACAGCGCGTTCAGAAAATCGCGAATGCCGCCATTGCTCATGGTTTAGTTCTGCTTGCAAAAGATGGCGGCGTCGGCGGCCTTGATCGTGACCGGATACTGCGCCTCGATCAGCGCCTTTTCCGCGTCGCTCGGGTGGCCGAGCCATTGCGTGGCGCAGCGGTATATCAGGCGGCCCGCGGCGCGGTGCGACGACGCGTCGTAGAACATCGCCACGTTCGTCACGTTGCACTGATGCGCCTGGCAGATCTGATAGAGCCATTCGTGCGCCCCGCCCACCTGCCAGAGCGCGCCCTGCACGGCCGGGCCGCTCAGCAGGCGCTGGCGCAGCAGCTTCGGATCGATTCCCGACTGCCCGAGCAGGCCGTCGAACGCGGCCGACACCTGATGCCCGGCCGGCGAGCCGAATTGGTTGCCGTCCGGATCGACCAGATTGAAGATCTCGGTCTTGTAGACGGAGCTGGCCGGCGTGATGTCGGCCGGCGCCTGCGCCTCGGCCTTGCAGCCGAACGCCGCCAGGCACAGCAGCAACGCGCCGGCAAAGTGTGCGCGCGAGGCGCGGCCCGCACGCGGGCATGATTCAGGAGTGCGCTTCATTGCTTTCTTCTTCCTCGTCGCCGTCGGCGAACAAATCGTCGTTGACCGTATCCAGATGGTGCGTCCAGTCGCCGTTGCGCACGCTGACCTGCACGTCTTCCGCCTGCGCCGTGAACACGCGCCCCGTCATGCCGTCGTCGTCCAGCGTGCCGTAATAGCGCGGCTCGCCGCCCACCTTGACGGTGTACGCGGCATTGTCGAGGATCTCGCCGTCCGCCAGCGCGCCCGACAGGTCGAAGCGCAGGCTGTATTCGCCGGCGCTTTGCGGCACCGGCATCAGCGGCGCGGGCATGCGCGCCGAATCGGGGCCGGGCACGTCCCAGCTCGCGCCGCGCTCCAGGATCGGGCCGGGCGAGCCGTTGACGATCCCGCTGCCGTCGATCCGGATATACGAGCCGCCCGCGCCGATCCAGATTTCCTTGGCGGCCGTGATCACGACCTTGCCGTCGGTGCTGCTGATCGTCACGTCCTTGAGCGCCGCCAGCGCCATCTCGTCGCCCTGCGCCTGAATGTCGACCTTGCCCCGCGCCGCGAACAGCTTCACGCCCGCGTTCTGCACGAACAGGCTGATCTTCTCGGTCACGCTGGCCACCAGCGATTTGCCGCTGGCGAGGAACAGGTTGCGGCCGCTGACCAGATTGGTTTCGAGGTCGCTCGACACGTGCACCGATTGCTGGGTGGACACGGCCACGCCCGACGGGCTCGCCAGCAGCATCACCGGCGCGGTGAACGCGTTCGCGCCGCCGGTGCCGCCGCCGCCCGTGCGCCCGCCCGGCTGCGCGCCCTGCACGCTGCTCTGGGTGGCGTCGGTGAAGGCCTTCAGCGCCGCGTGGCCGTCGGCGAGGCCTTCGGCCTGATGCCGGAGGCTCGCGGCCGACAGCGTCTCCAGCGCCGATTCGGCGTTGACGAGCTGCTGCTGGGCCTCGCGCGCGTCGAGCTGCTGGCTGTTCGCCGGCTTCGGATGGGTGGTCATGTACAGCCCGCGCGCGGCGCGCACCGCGCCGTACGAATCGGTCTTCAGGTCGAAGCCGGAGCCGAGGAACGCGCCGCGCGCGTTGCCCGTCTGGTCGATCAGGTAGCCGAGATGCAGCAGGCTGTTCGCGGTGCTGCTGAACAGCCGCGCGCGATTCTGGCCGGTGGCGTCGTCCAGCACCATTTCGTTGAAGCCCGCGCCGGCGTATTCCTTCGAGCGATAGCCCGACAGGATGCCGTTGCTGTGCCACTGCGGCTGCACCTTGCCGTTGTAGACGCGGTGCAGCACGATCGGGCGGTCGCAATCGCCGCCCACGTAACCGATCAGCACCTCCTCGCCCACGCGCGGCACATGCACGCTGCCGTAGCCGCCGCCGGTATCCGATTGCGCGACCCGCACCCAGCACGACGCGCTCGCGTCGCCGGGGTTCTGCCGATCCCAGACGAACAGCACCTTGACGCGGTTCAGTGCGTCCGTGTAGACCTCCTCGCCCGGCGGCCCGACCACGATCGCCGTTTCCAGATGCATCTCGGGCTTGGCGTGCTCGAACGGGCAGCGATACGGCACCGCGGTGCGCTGCGCTTCCACTTCCACGTGATAGAAGCCGGGCGAGCCGTCCGCATGCAGCAGGCTGGCCGTTGCGATCGCAGCCGAGGCAACGCGGGCGCGCGTGGTCCTGGCTTGCGCCAGCACGTCCTGCAGGCTGTGCAGGAAACACGTTTCGTGATCCGAAGCAGGCAGGTTGTTCTCGATGTAGCGGCTCACCTTGATCGCCGCGAACTTGCGCTGGCTCGCCGAATCGCGATCGTGCTCGGGGTGGCCGCTCAGTTCGAAGCTGCGCCCGGCGTCGATGCCACGCGCGCCGCCCGACGCGTGGAAGCGCTTGGCGCGCGATTCCCATTCCTCCAGGTGCACGCGCGACAGCGCTTCGCCGCGCGCCTGATCCTGATACGTATAGGCGCCCGTGTATTCGTAGACCTCGGCCTGCTCGGGCAGGCTGCCCTGATTGGCCATGGTCGGCAGCGCGGTGCCTTTCGGGTTCGCGACCGACGACGGCGCCTTGTAATCGAACGTGCGCGTGCTGTGCGACGCGCTTTGCAGCGTGCGCGAGCCGGCCCAATGCGTGAAGCCGTCGGTCTCGCCGCTCGCGGCCGAGCGATGGAAGCGCAGCGGGCCGCCCGGCACCGCGTCGAGCGCGTAAATGTCGTCGGTCACGACGAAGGTGTGCGATTTGCCGTCCGGCGCGTGCCGCCAGAAGCCGAACAGCCCCTCCTCCTCCATCAGCCGGTGCACGAAATTCCAGTCGGTTTCGCTTTGCCGGCAATACGAGCGGCGCGGCAGCGCCTTGCGCAGCGCAAACCGGAATTGGCCGCGCGCCTGCGGGTGCGCGTCGAATACGTCGGCGATCACGGCATCGGCGCTGCAATCCTGCCAATACCGCATGTCCTTGCGAAACTTCAGGAAATGCAGCCAGGACGCATAAGCGATTTGATAACTGGACAGGCTGCCGTCGGCGCCGAGCCGGCGCGCGGTATGGATATAACCGTTGATCGGCAGATAGGATTGATCGGCCTGCTGAATCCACAGCGTGATCGGCTGGGCAATCAGGGTTTTCAGTTCGATATCGCCGGCGGCCGACACCATATCGAGCGTGACGCTGAAATCGCGGCCCAATTCGGCGTGCGTGACCGCCCGGCGCGGCACCAGCGCATCGTCCGGCAAGGCCGGAATATCCGTCTTGATCAAGCGGCTCTGCTGGACCACGCCCCCTCGGATCAACCGAGCCAGTTCGCTAGGATTCATGTTTGCTTTTCGTGTTCTTGTGTGTCGCCAACGGCTTAACCTGCACGCACGCCGCCTCCGCCAACCCGGCCCCGATGCGGCGCGGCCAGATTTTAATTTTATGGAATGAGAATCGTCAATCTTCCGAATCGCGAAAATCATGGAATGGAGATTCGAATGGCGCGTCTTGAAAGCTTGTCATTACATTAATCAAATTTCTTTATTTCAATTCAATAACAAGGCCATTTTCAATATGCATCCGCACTGAAATTATTTCCGAATTTCAATAAACCCGATTTTGAATGCGGTAATAATTTCAGCCGACCCGCCGGCACAAGATTCCACCGCCCTTCGCCGAAACGGCATTTCCTGTCGTTTGCCCCCGCGATTTCCGCACCCGCTCCCGCTATCGGCTGGCTACCATCGTGGTGATTGCAGCTCCCGTCCCAACCGACTCCCCACGAGGCCCCGACCATGTCCAGCTCGCCGCTCATCGACGCCGACCGCCGCCACCTGATTCACCCCGTCATCAACTACCGCGCCCACGAAGCGCGCGGCACCACCGTGCTCGAATCGGGCCACGGCGCCTACCTGCGCGACATCGACGGCAACGAACTGCTCGACGCGTTCGCCGGCCTGTGGTGCGTGAACGTCGGCTACGGCCAGCAGAGCATCGTGGAGGCCGCGACGCGCCAGATGATGCGTCTGCCGTACGCCACCACGTATTTCCATTTCTCGTCGGAGCCGGCGATCGAACTGGCCGAGAAGCTCGTCGCGCTCGCGCCGGCCTCGCTGCAGCACGTGTATTTCACGCTCGGCGGCTCGGACGCGGTCGATTCGGCCGTGCGCTTCATCACGCACTACTACAACGCCACCGGCCGCCCGTCGAAGAAGCAGATGATCGCGCTGGAGCGCGGCTATCACGGCTCGTCGTCCACGGGCGCGGGCCTGACCGCGCTGCCGGCCTTCCATCGCAACTTCGACCTGCCGCTGGCGACCCAGCATCACCTGCCGTCGCCGTACGCGTACCGTTCCGAGCACGGCAACGACGACGCCGCGCTGATCGCCGCCTCGGTGGCCGCGCTCGACGCGAAGGTGGCCGAACTCGGCGCCGACAACGTGGCCGCGTTCTTCTGCGAGCCGATCCAGGGCTCGGGCGGCGTGATCGTGCCGCCGCGCGGCTGGCTCAAGGCGATGCGCGACGCGTGCCGCCGCCTCGGCATCCTGTTCGTGGCCGACGAGGTGATCACGGGCTTCGGCCGCACCGGCCCGCTGTTCGCGTGCGCCGACGAACAGGTCGAGCCGGATCTGATGACGGTGGCCAAGGGCCTGACCTCCGGCTATGTGCCGATGGGCGCGGTGCTGATGTCGGACGAGGTGTACCAGGGCATCGCCGGCAGCGCGGCGGATACGGCGATCGTCGGCCACGGCGCGACGTATTCGGCGCATCCGGTCAGCGCGGCGGTGGCGCTCGAAGTGCTGCGCCTCTATCACGAAGGCGGCCTGCTGGCGAACGCGCAGGCGCAGGCGCCGCGCTTCGCGGCCGGCCTCGACGCGCTGCTCGATCACCCGCTGGTGGGCGATTCGCGCCATCGCGGCCTGCTCGGCGCGCTCGAACTGGTGGCCGACAAGACCACCCGCGCGCGCTTCGATCCGGCGCTGAAGCTGTCGGAACGGATCGCCGCGTCGGCCTATCGCAACAAGCTGATCTTCCGCGCGTTCGGCGACAACATCCTCGGCTTCGCGCCGGCGCTCTGCTACGGCGAGACCGAATTCGGGCAATTGTTCGAACGCCTGAAGACAACGCTCGACGAGGTGCTGGAAGACCGCGAGGTGCGCGCCGCGCTGGGCTGATCCCAGGCCGCCCGGCAGGGGTGGCGCGTGCTAACATCGCCTGGCTCGCGCGGGGCGCCCTTTCGGCGCCCCGCCCGCATTTCCACGGCACACCGCGATGATCCTCCCCGCCCATAGCAAGCTGGACCGTATCGACCTGCGCATCCTCTCGCATCTGCAGAAGAAGGGGCGCATGACCAACGTCGAGCTGGCCGAAGCCGTGGATCTCTCCCCCAGCCCGTGCCTCGCGCGCGTCAAGCGCCTCGAGAAGGCCGGCTATATCGCCGGCTACGGCGCGCAGATCCAGATCGAAAAACTCGGCGACGTGCAGATCGTGTTCACCGAGGTCACGCTCGCCGATCACCGCCGCGAGGATTTCGCGAAGTTCGAGGCGGCGATCCGCCCGGTCGACGAGATCGTCGAATGCCACGTGGCGAGCGGCGGCTACGATTACCTGCTGAAATTCGTCACGCGCAGCGTGCATCACTATCAGAGCGTGATCGAGGGGCTGCTCGACCGCGAGATCGGCATCGAGCGCTACTTCAGCTACGTGATCATCCGCACGCCGTTCGTCAAGCACGGCTGGCCGCTCGACGCGCTGTTCGGCGCGCGACAGGACACGCCGCCGGGCTGAGCCGGGCGGCGCCGCCGCACCGTCGATCGATCAGGAAACCGGAAGCTTGCCGGCCGGCGCGCCGGCGCTGAGCCATTCGCGCGGCGTATGGCCGAGCACGCGCTTGAAGTGCCGGCACAGGTGGCTCTGGTCGAAGAAGCCCACCTCCGCCGCCACCACCGACGGCGACACGCCGCGCCGCAGCAGCCGCTGCGCCTGACGCACGCGCACGATCCGCACGTATTGCTGGGGCGACACGCCGATCTCGGTGCTGAACCGCGCCGCGAAACGCGACACGCTGAGGCCGGCGGCCTCGGCCAGATCGGTCAGGCTGATCGGCTCGGCGAAACAGGCGTCGATGAAATCGAGCGCGCGCTGCACGGCGCGCGTCGCGCCGGCCTCGCCCTGTTCGCGCGAAGCGGCCGGGGAAGCGGCAGGCAAAGCGGCGGACGCGCCCGTGGACGACGCGCCGGGCAGCGCGTCGGGGCGATGGCAAGCCGGGGCGGTCTGCATCGCGTGCACCGCGTCAGGCGGCCGGCGCCGATTGCCGGCCCGACGCGACGGGCGCGGCCGCAGGCGCTTGAACGGCAGGCGCGTGCCCCGCGAAGCGGCGGATGTCGAACGGCTCGATCGGCGTGACGGTCGCGCCGGTGGCGATCAGTTCGGCCATCGTGTCGCCCACGCCCGGGCCGAGCTGGAAGCCGTGGCCGCAGAACCCGAACGCATAGAACAGCCCGCTCGTGGTGCCGCTCGCGCCCATGATCGGCCGGTCGTCGGGCATGTAGCCCTCGACGCCGCTCCAGGTGCGGATGATGTTGAGCCGCTTCAGCGCCGGCGCGACGCGCTGCGCCTCGCGGAACTGCAGCAGCGGGCTGGTCGGCAGCACCTTGGCGCGGCGCGCGTCGAGAAACGCCGGGCCGCGCGCGCAGCCGCCGATCACGATGTTGCCGCGCTTCACCTGCCGGAAATACACGATCTCCTCGATGTGCGGCGACGACACGCCCACCGCCGGCCCGATCGCGTACGGCACCGGCTCGGTCACCGACATCTGCGGGCCGTGCGCCGCGATCGGCACCGGCTCGCCGAACTGCGCGCTCAACTGGCTGCCCCACGCGCCGGCCGTGATCAGCAGCGTGGCCGCGTGGAAGCTGCGGCCGTCGGCGGCGGTGGCGCGAAAGCCGTTGCCTTCCTTCTCGACCGAGACGATATCGGTGTTCTCGTGGATCTGCGCGCCGAGCTTCGCGGCCGCACGGCCGAACGCGGGCGCGGCGAGCCGCGGGTTCGCGTGGCCGTCGATCGGCGCGTACGAGCCGGCCAGCACCTCGGGGCCGATGAACGGGAAGCGGCGGCGCAGCGCATCGCCATGCAGCATCTCCAGATCGAGGCCGTAATGCCTGGCGTCGCGCGCATAGGTCTCGAACATGTCGGCCTGCTCGCTGCGGTAGCACACGCGCAGGTGGCCCGACATCAGGAACTCGGCGTCGTGACCGATCAGCTCGGGCAGGCGCAGCCAGATGTCGCGCGAGCGGTTCGCGAGCGGCAGTTGCGGCAGGAACCGCCCCTGCCGGCGCACGTTGCCGAAATTGGTGCCGCTCGCCTGCTGGCCGATCAGTTGGCGTTCGAGCAGCGTCACGGACAGCCCGCGGCGGCGCAGGAAAAACGCGGACGACGCGCCCATGAAGCCGCCCCCCACGATCAATACATCGGCATCTTCGCGCTTCACGTCGATTCCTCCACGCTCACCGTCGCCATCGCGAGCGGCTTGACGGGCGCCTGCCCGCGCAGCCGGCCCACCTGTTCGAGCGGCACGCACGCGGCGGCCGCGATGATTTCCGCCGCCGCGTGGCCGCAATAGCGGCCCTGGCAACGGCCCATGCCGACGCGCGACAGCGCCTTCGCGCGGTTCGCCTCCTGCGCGCCCTCCTCGCGCGTCACGCGACGCAACTCGCCGGCCGTGATGCCTTCGCAGCGGCACACGATCGTCTCGTCGGGCACGCTCGCGGCTTGCTTCGCAGGCCAGACGAACGCCTCGGCCAGCCCCTGGCGGAAGCGGTCCATGCGCTGCTGATCGCGCTTGAGCGCGGCCAGCGCCGCGCCGTCGACGTCGCGGCCCAGGTCGAGCAGCGCCGCGTAGGCGGCGAGCCGGCCCGCGTTTTCCGCGCCGTCGGCACCGAGCACGCGCGCGCCGTCGCCGGCCAGATACACGCCCGGCTCGCTGCTGCGGCCCAGCTCGTCGATCTGCGGCAGCCATTGGCGCGTGGGCGCGTCGAACCGGAACGCGCAGCGCGCGAGATCGGCCAGTTGCGTTTCGGGGCGCAGGTGATAGCCGATCCCCACCGCATCGCAGTCGATCTGCTCGATCGCGCCGCCGGCCGTCCTGAAGCGCACGGCCCGCACGCCGTCCTCAGGCGTGCCGACGATCTCGACCGGCTCCACGCCGTTGCGCATCGTCACGCCGGCGCGCTTGAGCGCGCCGACCAGCGCGCGGCCCTTGCGCAGCACGTCGAAACGCGCCAGCAGCTTCGGCAGCGCGCGCAGCCGCGCGCCGGCCGGCGAGGTGTCGAGCACCGCCGCCACCTGCGCGCCGGCCTGCACGTACTGGCTCGCGACCAGATACAGCAGCGGCCCGGTGCCCATGAACACCACCCGCCGCCCGATCGCGCAGGCCTGCGATTTCAGCGCGATCTGCGCCGCGCCGAGCGTGTAGGTGCCGGCGAATTGCCAGCCCTTGACCGGAATCAGCCGGTCGGTCGCGCCGGGGCAGAGGATCAGCGCGTCGTACGGCAGCGCGCTCGCCTGGCCGCCGCGCACCAGGTGCAGGTGACGATCCCAGATGTGCCAGGCCAGCGTTTGCGGCCGGTAGTCGAGCCGCCCGCGCAGTTGCGCGAACGTGTCGTGCAGATCCTGCGCGCGCGGCGCTTCGGTGCCGTACAGCTTCGCGTACGGCCGCGTGAAGCCTTCCGGCTGACGCCGGTAGATCTGGCCGCCGTCGCGGCGGCCTTCGTCGATCAGGGTGGGCCGGATGCCGGCCGCCAGCAGGGTTTGCGCGCAGCGCACGCCCGCCGGCCCGGCGCCGACGATCACGATGCGAGGTTCGGCCATTGCGCCTCCGGTTCAGTCGTCACGATCCGCATCCCCGCCTCGACGACGGTGGTGCACGCACGCAGGCGCTCGCCCGCATCGGTCCAGACCCAGCAATCCTGGCACGCACCCATCAGGCAATGCCCCGCGCGCGCCTCGCCGCCGAATTCGGAATGGCGCACCTGGCGCACCGAGCACAGCAGCGCGGTCAGCAGCGTGTCGCCTTCGAGCGCCGCCACGTCCTGCCCGTCGATGGCGATGCGCACGGTGTCGCGGCCGGTTTCGGCCAGCCGCACGAAACGTCCGTTCATGCCGCGGCCCCTCCCGCATTGGCGTTCGCGCCTTCGCGCTCGCCCGCCGCCTGGGCCGGGTTGCCGAGCACATGGCGCAGGAATTCGCGGGTGCGTGCCTCGCTCGGCGTGCAGAGCACCTGCTTGGCGGTGCCCTGCTCGATGATGTGGCCGCCGTGCAGGAAGCAGACGCGATCCGCCACCTCGCGCGCGAAGCCCATCTCGTGCGTGACCACCAGCATCGTCATGCCCTCCTTGGCCAGCGTGCGCATCACGTTCAGCACCTCGCCCACCAGTTCCGGATCGAGCGCCGAGGTCGGCTCGTCGAACAGGATCGCCTTCGGCTTCATCGCCAGCGAGCGCGCGATCGCCACGCGCTGCTGCTGGCCGCCCGACAACTGATGCGGGTAGTAATGCAGCTTGTGGCCGAGGCCCACCTTGTTCAGCAGTTCCTCCGCATGGCGCTGCGCCGTGTGGCGCGGCTCCTTCTTCACATGCAGCGGGCCTTCCATGACGTTCTCGAGCGCGGTGCGGTGCGGGAACAGGTTGAAGCGCTGGAACACCATGCCCACCTGCGTGCGCAACTGGTTGATGTTGCGCGCGCGCTGCTCGACGCGCTGGCCGAGCAGCTTGATCTCGCCCCCGTCGTACGATTCGAGCGCGTTGATGCAGCGCAGCAGCGTGGATTTGCCGGAGCCGGACGCGCCGATCAGGCACACCACCTCGCCCTGCTGCACGTCGAGGGAGATGCCGTTGAGCACCGGCACGCTGCCGAAGCTCTTCTGGACGTTGGAAATTTCGATCATCGCAACCTCACTTCTTGGCCTTGTGCTTGCCGAAACGGCGCTCGAGGTACTTCGTCATGCTCATCAGCGGCAGGCTCATCAGCAGGTAGCCGATCGCCACCAGCGTATAAACCGTGATGTTCTGGAACGTGGACGCGGAAATCAGCTGCCCCTGGCGCGTCATTTCGGCCACCGTGATGGTGGAGGCCAGCGAGGAATCCTTCAGCATCATCACCAGCGTGTTCGCGTACGGCGGCAGCGCCACCTTGACCGCCTGCGGCAGGATCACGCGCACCATCGTCTTCACGCGGCCCATGCCGATCGACTGGGCGGCCTCGTACTGGCCCGGATCCACCGATTCGATGCCCGATCGGATGATCTCGGCCACATAGGTGGAATACCCGAAGCCGAGGCCGATGATGCTGGCCTGCAGCGCGGACACCTCGATGCCGATGTCCGGCAGGACGAAATAAATATAGAACAGCAGGACGATCATCGGCAGGCCGCGCACCACGTTGATCAGGGCGCTGACCCCCGCCACCAGCACCGGATAGCGCGACATCTTGAGCAGCGCCCACACGAGGCCCAGGGCCGTGCTCAGCAACAGGCAGCCGATCGTGATGATGATGCTCATCGTGGCGCCTTGAAGCAGGATCGGAACAAAATCGACTATGTCGTGCCAACGCATGGGGGTCCTTGTGCTGTCTGTCGTCCGCGATTACTGCGGGTCTTCGCGGGTATTGCGGGTCGGGCGGCGCACCCCGATTCGGGGCAGGCCGGCCCGGCAAGCGGCGGCGGGCGATGCATCCGCCCGGCCGCGGCCGGTCGTTCGGTCGCCGATCAGTTGATCAGGTGCCACTTCTTCAGGATCTTGTCGAGCGTGCCGTCGGCCTTCATCTTCGTCAGCGCGTCGTTGATCTTCGCCATCAGCGCAGTGTTGCCCTTCTTCACGGCCACGGCGATGTCGAACTTCTGCATCGGCACGTAATCGTCGTCCACGCGCGTGCCGGCCATCGCGCCCGCGGCTTCCTGCGCCTTCAGGATCGGGTAATCGTTGAAGCCCGCCACGATGCGGCCGATCGCGACGTCGCGCGTCATGTCGGCCGGGCTGTCGTACATCTTCACTTCCTTGAAGTAGCCGAGCTTGGTCAGTTGATCGGCGTAATCGGTGCCGGTCGGCGCGCCCACCACCATGCCCTTGAAATCCTGCACCGAGTGGTAGTTCGTCTTGTTGGTGTCCTTCACGATGATGCCCTCGCCGAACGCCGTGACCGGCTGCGAGAAGTCCACCACCTCGGCGCGCTTGGCGGTCGGCGTCATGCCGGCCACGATGATGTCGATCTTGCCCGACACCGCCGCCGGAATCAGCGCCGAGAACGGCACGGCCTGGTACGACACGTTGAAGCCTTCGCGGCGGCCGATCTCGCGCACCACGTCGGGCATCAGCCCTTCGATCTTCTGCGTCTTGACGTCGAGGAAGGTGGTCGGGGCGCTCGACGGCGGCGAGCCGGCCGTCAGCGTCGGCTGATCGGCGCGGGCAACGGTGGCGCCGAACAGCAGCGAGAGTGCGACGAAAGCGATGTGGGTACGCGTCATGGTCTGATTTCCTTCTGGGTGTCGAAATGCCGGTGCATCGTGGCCGTCGCGCTGGACGGCGCATGGCATCGGTTCAGTGAAGCACGTCCTGCAACCGGTAATACGCGCCGACGAGCGGCAGGAACCACGCGCGCCCGAAATGTCCGGGAATCGCAGGCCATTCGAGCGTTCGCCACGGGTTGCGCGTGGCGGCGCCGAACATCACGTCGGCCATCAGCTGCCCCATGTGCACCGACATCTGCACACCGTGGCCGCTGTAGCCCATCGAATAGAACAAACCCTCGTGCTCGCCGGCGCGCGGCAGCCGGTCGGCCGTCATGTCGACGAGGCCGCCCCAGCAGTAGTCGATCCGCACATCGGCGAGTTGCGGGAAATACGCGAGCATGCCGTCGCGCAGGATCCGGCCGCTCTTCTCGTCGGAGCGCGGGTTCGACATCGCGAAGCGCGCGCGCCCGCCGAACAGCAGCCGCTCGTCCTGGGTCGGGCGGAAGTAGTTGCCGATCTGGCGCGTGGTCACGTACGAGCGGCGCGTGGGCAGCAGCGCGTCCATGCGAGCCTTGCCGAGCGGCTCGGTCACCACGATGAAGCTGCCGACCGGCGCGATGCGGCGGCGGAACCATTGCAGCGGGCCGGACTGCGACGCGCCGGTGGCGATCAGCACGCGGTCCGCGCGCAGCGTGCCGCGCGCCGTGTGGATCTCGTGCGCATGGCCGTTCAGGCGCTTCATGCCCGTCACCGCCGTGTCCTCGAAGATCGACGCGCCGTGCCTGATCGCGGCCTCGGCCAGCCCCGCGCCGAACTTGCCCATGTGCATCTGCACGCCGTTGCGCTGCACGAGGCCGCCGAAGAAACCGTCCGAGGCGATCTCGTCGCGGATCCGAGCGGCCGGCACCAGCTCGACATCGGCATCGACCTCGCGACGCAGCGCGTCGTAGGTCTTCGTCAGCGATGCGAAATGATGCGGCTTGGCGGCCAGCTTGATCTTGCCGCTGCGGCGCAGGTCGCAAGCGATGCCTTCCTCGCCGACGATCCGCTCGACGCTGGCCACCGCATCGGCATAGGCGCGATAGAACTGCGTGGCGCGCTCGACGCCGAGCTTCGCCGACATCCCCGCGAAATCCTGCGCGATGCCGGTGTTGCACTGGCCGCCGTTGCGGCCCGAGGCCTGCCCCGCCGCGCGCCCCGCTTCCAGCACCGCCACCGACACGCCGCGCTTGGCCAGCGCCAGCGCCGCGGACAGGCCGGTAAAACCGCCGCCGACAACCGCCACGTCCACGCGTGCGGGCAGCGCCGCATCGGCGGGTTGGGTCAGGCGCGGCGCGGTGTCGAGCCAGTAGGAATCGAGCTTCATGGTCGTGCGGTCCGGAAGGCGGGCAGGAAAATCACGGGACGGGTGCTTACAGGCCGAGCGCTTCGGCCAGATGCACGATGCTCTTCAATTCGTTCACCTGGTAATACGGCGTCAGCGGCTCGTGCGCGCGGTTGATGAAGGCCTTGTGCTTGATGCCCATGTCGTAGGCCGTCATCAGGTCGTAGCGGAAGCTCGACGACACGTGCAGCACGTCCTCGGGATTGCAGTCGAGCTGCGCCATCATGTATTCGAAGCCCTGGCGGCGCGGCTTGTACGACTGCGCCTGCTCCGCCGTGAACACCTTGTGGAACGGCGCGCCGAGCTTGGCCACGTTGCTGCCGATCTGCGCGTCGTCGGCGTTCGACAGGATCACCAGCTTGTACTTCGAGGCGAGCCGCGACAGGCCTTCCGGCACGTCCGGGTGCGGGCCCCAGGTGGGCACGGCCTCGTAGATCTTCAGCGCGGTGGCCTCGTCGAACGGCACGCCGGTGCGCTCGCAGGTGCGCCGGACCGAATTCACCACCACGTCGCGGAACGGCTTCCAGGCGCCGAGCACTTCGTCGAGACGGAAGCCGCGGAAGAATTCGACGAATTCGTCCATCTTCTTCGCGTCGAGCTGGGCGCCGTACAGTGCGCGCGCGGTCTCGGCCATCTGGAAGTTGGTCAGCGTGCCGTAGCAGTCGAAGGTGATGTACTTCGGCTCGAAATCGATCATGGTCTGCATCCTGTCTTCGTGGCGAACCCGTGGCGGGTTCTGTTCAAAATGAGCGCGGCGGGCGGCGCACGTCGCGCGATCCATCAGTGATACTGATTAAATTCCCGCGACTCGCGGCGCGGTTGCGGTGAAGCCCTCCGTGGCCCGGCCGGATCGGGTCAGACGGTGTCGAAATCGATCAGCACGCTCTTGTGCCGCAGGCTGGCTTCCAGCGCCTGCCGGCCCAGATCCTTGCCGATGCCCGACTGCTTGAAGCCGCCGGTGGGAATGATCATGTCGCCGCTGCGGCCGTAGCGGTTGATCCACACGGTGCCGGCCGCGATGCGGCGCATCGCGCGCAGCGCCTGGCCGATGTCGCGCGTGTGCACGCCGGCCGCCAGGCCGTAGGTGGGGTGCCCGGCCAGCGCGATGCCTTCGTCCTCGTCGTCGAAGGTCTGCACCGTCAGCACCGGGCCGAACAGTTCCTCGCGCACCGCGGCCGTCTCGGCCGTGACGTTGGCGAGCAAGGTGGGGCGATGGAACCAGCCGTCGTCCGTGCCTTCGAAGAAGCCGCCGCCGCAGATCAATTCCGCGCCCTGCTCGCGGCTTTCATCCACCAGCGCCGCGATCCGGCGCGCCTGCCCGGCGCTGACGATCGGCGAGTAGCGCGTGGCGGCCGACCACATCGGCCCCGGCGCGATGCCGGCCAGCTCGCGCTGCACCGCGTCGATCAGCGGTTCGGCCAGCCGGCGGTGCACGATCAGCCGCGTGCCGGCCACGCAGGCCTGCCCGCCGTTGGCCGTGAAGCCGCGCGCCACGCAACGCGCCGTGTGGCCCAGGTCGTGCACCTGCTCGAACACGAGCTGCGGGCTCTTGCCGCCGAGTTCCAGCGTGACGGGCTTGGTGCCGTGGAACGCCGCCTCGCTCATGATCGCCGCGCCGGTGCGCGTCGAGCCGGTGAAGCTGATCTTGGCGATGCCGGGGTGGCGCGTGATGGCCGAGCCGGTGGTCGCGCCGCGGCCGTTCACGACATTGAAGATGCCGGGCGGCATGCCCGCCTCGATCGCCAGTTCGGCGAGACGCAGCGTGGAGAACGGCGTCAGTTCGGAAGGCTTCAGCACCACCGCGTTGCCGGCCGCGAGCGCCGGGCCGCATTTCCACGAGCACATCGACAGCGGGAAATTCCACGGCGTGATCGCGCCGATCACGCCGTACGGCTCGGACGCCACGAAGCCGAGGCTGCCCTGCCGCGTGGCGGCGATGTCGCCGCCGAGCTTGTCGGCCAGTTCCGCGAAGAAGCGGATCGCCTCGGCCGTGAACGGCACGTCGGACGCATGCGCTTCGGCCACCGGGCGCGTGGAGCTGACCGCCTCCAGTTGCGCGAGCGCCACCACGTTCTCGTCGATCAGTTGCGCCCAGCGCGTCAGCACGCGGGCCCGTTCGCGCGGCGAGCGCGTCGCCCAGCCGCTTGCCTTCAAGGCGTCGTGCGCGTTCGACACGGCCTCGTCGACGGTGGCCGCGCTCGCATCCGGCACGTAGCCGAGCAGGCGTCCGTCGGACGGACGATGCACCGCGATCGGTTCCTCATCGGTGTGGCGATAGACGCCGCCGATGAAATGCCCCTGCGGCAGCGCAATGGCGGACGGATCGAAATCCAGAGACGGAGTAGTCATGCTCGGCCTGTTCGAGAAACCCGGTTACGCCGGCGATGCGGTGCGCACGGTACGGTGTGCGCGGCATCGCCGCTTCAGCATGTGGTGGTTTCCGCCTCAGCGGCAGAATGAACAACCACGCGATGAAGTTCATTATAGTGAACGGCAGATGTTTTCCTAGTGATCAAAAATAATTCTGCAAAAAACTTCGACGCGCTTCGTGCCACGCGAGAATCGGGCCAAGCCGATGCCGCGCCGCAGCCGATTTCACGCCGTTGCGCGCGCATCCAGGCGCGCATGGATGCGCCCGAGGCACGCGCCGCCGGGCTGCGCGCACGACACGTCACTGAACGCGGGTGCAGCAAAAAATGAACCGGAAATGAACCGCGGGCCATGCGGAAATGAAGCGGACGCCACATAGCGCGCCGCAACGCGCCGGGCGCTCAGGGTAAAAACGGAGAAGAAAAAGGCAGGAGGGCGAAGCAGTGAACGCGGCGCGCGACGCGCGCCGGCGGCAGGGAACGTCAGGCGGACATCGGAGTGATCAGAGATGAATGACGGGCGGGCGCGTGTTCATCACCCACAACAGCCTGGCGGGCTTGCTGCTTTCGTTGCGCACGCTGTGCGGCACGGTGCTCTTGAACTGGAAGCTGTCGCCCTCGTTCAGCAGGCAGCGCTGATCGCCCACGTTCAGCACCACCGAGCCTTCCATCACCATCCCGCACTTCTCGCCCACGCCCACCAGCACCTCTTCGGAGCCCGCGCCGGCCGGCAGCATGATGAACATCATCTGCAGATCGTGATCGCCGTGCGGCGACAGCAGCTCTTTCTGCATATGGTTCTTGCCGACCTCGAAATGCGGGCGGTCGCCCGCGCGGCGCACGAAATCGGCGGTGGCCGGATCGATCAGCGCGTCGTCCTCCTCGAGCAGCGCGGTGAGCGGCACGTCGAGCGCGAGCCGCAAGCGCTCGAGAATGCGCACCGACGGGTTCGCCTTGTTGCGCTCGACCTGGCTCACGGTGCCGACCGACACGCCGGCGCGCAGCGCGAGTTCGTTGACGGACAGGCCGCGCGCATTGCGCAGCGCGCGCAACCGCGTGCCGACGTCCGATTCCGACGGGCTGGCAGGCGCTTCGACCTTCTTCTTGGACTGGGTTCGCATGGGATTCCTGTTGAATTCGGTGCCGGGCGCTCGAAGCCGGTTCATGCCCGCCGGTTCGGCACGGTTTCGGTGCGGAACCGGCGCTTCGCGCCCTGTGCGCCGCCCTGATAGCGTGCACGACAGCAATCATTATATTGAAACTTTTTTGAATGCGATGAACAATCAAAAAAGCCGCGACGCCGCACGCCACGCTTTCGCAAGACAGGAAGATCGTCCTATGAAGCGCCCGGAGCGCGTGCGACAGTCGAATCCGATCATGTCGTCCTTCAGGAGTCCGCTGTGTCCGAAACCGCCGTCAAGCCCGAACTTCACTACCGCCGCTTCACCGCCGAGGACGTCGCCGCCGCGCACGCGCTGTCGGTGGCCGTGCGCTGGCCGCACCGCCCCGAGGATTGGCGCTTCGCCTTCGAAGCGGGCGGCGGCTTCGTCGCCGTCGAGGGCGACGCCGTGATCGGCACCGCGCTGTGCTGGACGTTCGGCGCGGACCGCGCGACGCTCGGCATGGTGATCGTCTCGCCCGATCAGCAAGGGCGCGGCATCGGCCGCAAGCTGATGGAACTCGTGCTGGAAGCGCTCGGCGATCGCGTCACGTTCCTGCACGCCACGCCCGCCGGCCAGCCGCTCTACGAGAAGCTCGGCTTCGCCGCATGCGGCGCGCTCACGCAACATCAAGGCACCGTGGCCGCCGCGCCCGCCGTCGAACTG
>NZ_JAAGPF010000137.1 GCF_017104645.1 Burkholderia sp. Ac-20379 | reverse complement strand
CTTCGCGGCCGGCTTGCTGCCTGCCGGCTTCGCCGCGGCGGGCTGGCCGCCACGCGCCGTTTGCGCACGGCCCTGGCCGTTGCCTTGCGGCTGACGATTCCCGCCGCCGCCGCCGCCACCACCGCCGCCACCGCGTTGCGGCTGCTGACCGCGACGCTGGATCGGCTCCGGCTTCGCGTTCGGATCGGGTTCGAAGCCTGCGATCACTTCCTGCGGAATCTCGCGCTTGATCAGGCGTTCGATGTCGCGCAGCAGTTGCTTCTCGTCGACGCACACCAGCGACACCGCCTCGCCCGTCGCACCGGCGCGGCCCGTGCGGCCGATACGGTGCACGTAATCTTCCGGCACGTTCGGCAGCTCGTAGTTGACGACGTGCGGCAGTTGATCGATGTCGATGCCGCGCGCGGCGATGTCGGTGGCCACCAGCACCTGCAGCGTGCTCGCCTTGAACTCGGTCAGCGCGCGCGTGCGGGCCGACTGGCTCTTGTTGCCGTGAATCGCCAGCGCGCTGATGCCGTCCTTCGTCAGTTGCTCGGCCAGGCGGTTCGCGCCGTGCTTGGTGCGCGTGAACACCAGCACCTGGAACCAGTTGTGCTCGCGGATCAGGTGCGTGAGCAGCTCGCGCTTGCGGTCGCGATCCACCGGGTAGATCTTCTGCGCGATCGATTCGGCCGTGGTGTTGCGGCGCGCGACCTCGATCAGCGCCGGCGAATCGAGCAGGCTGTCGGCGAGCGCCTTGATCTCGTCGGAGAACGTGGCCGAGAACAGCAGGTTCTGGCGCTTGGCCGGCAGCTTGGCCAGCACGCGCTTGATGTCGTGGATGAAGCCCATGTCGAGCATGCGGTCGGCTTCGTCGAGCACGAGGATGTCGAGCTGCGACACGTCGATCGTCTTCTGCTGCATGTGGTCGAGCAGGCGGCCCGGCGTGGCCACCACGATATCGACGCCGCGCTTGAGCGCATCGATCTGCGGATTGATGCTGACGCCGCCGAACATCACGGTGGAGCGCAGCTTCAGGTATTTGCCGTAGGCGCGCACGCTTTCCTCGACCTGGGCGGCCAGCTCGCGCGTGGGCGTGAGGATCAGCGCGCGCACCGGGCGCTTCGCGCCGGCCTGTGCGGCCTGCATTTCGTGGAGGCGCTGCAGGATCGGCAGCGTGAAGCCGGCGGTCTTGCCGGTGCCGGTTTGCGCGCCGGCCAGCAGGTCGCCGCCGCCGAGCACGGCGGGAATCGCCTGCGACTGAATCGGAGTCGGCTCGTTGTAGCCGAGTTCGTTGACGGCTCGCACCAGGGGTTCGGCGAGGCCGAGGGAAGCAAAAGACATAAACTCTCTTGGGGTTCGGAAAGACGCCGCCGCCGCGCCGGCTGGCGCCACGGGGCATCGTCAGACAAAAAAAGCAAAAAGGGCGTGGCCGCGGTGTCGCGCGGCCACGCCCCCGTGTTCATGAACCGTCCGTCAGTCGAGCGGCGCCGAACGCAGATCGCTCACTTGTTGCGGCGAAATCGGCGAACCCTTGTTGCCCCAGGCCGATCGGATATACGACACGACGGCGGCAACTTCTTGATTCGACAGGGCTTGTGCGAACGGAGGCATCCCGTAAGGACGCGGATTCCGGAACGTGCTGGGCGGGTATCCGCCGTTCAGCACCATCCGGATCGGGTTCACTGCAGACTCCATCATAATCGAATGGTTCTGCGCGAGCGGCGGATAGGCCGGCGGCTTGCCCTGTCCGACCGGTCCGTGGCACGTCGCGCAGTTGTCCGCATAGATCTTCCGGCCCTGTTCGAGCAGCTGATTGCCGAACTGTTGCGAGGTTTCGTATTGCAGGTTGGTGGGCGCCTCGCCCTTCTGCGGAATCGACTTCAGATACACCGACATCGCGCGCGCGTCGTCGTCGCTCAGGTATTGGAGGCTGTTGTGGACCACGTCCGCCATCGGCCCGAATACCGCGCCGCGATTCGACACGCCGGCCTGCAGCAGATCGGTCAGTTCCTGCACGTGCCAGTCGCCGAGGCCGAATTCGGTGTCGTTGGTCAGCGACGGCGCGTACCAGTTCTGCATCGGGATCAGGCCGCCCGCGAACGCCGACGAGCTGCGCGGCGCGCCCATCAGGTTGATCGACGTGTGGCACATGCTGCAGTGCCCGAGCCCTTCCACCAGATAGGCGCCGCGATTCCATTCCACCGACTTGGTCGGATCGGGCTTGAAATCGCCTTCCTTGAAGAACAGCGTGCGCCAGCCGATCAGCAGGTTGCGGTTGTTGAACGGGAATTTCAGCTCGTGCGCGCGGCTTTCCACGTGCACCGGCGCGACCGAGCGCAGGTAGGCGTAGATCGCGTCGGAATCGGCGCGCGTCACCTTCGTGTAGCTCGTGAACGGGAAGCCGGGGTAGAGCAGGCTACCGTCCTTCGAGCGGCCCGCATGCATGGCGCGGTAGAACTCGTCGGCGCTCCACTTGCCGATGCCGTATTGCGCATCGGGCGTGATGTTCGGCGTGTAGAGCGTGCCGAACGGCGTGGCCATCGGCAGGCCGCCCGCGAACGGCTGGCCGCCGCGCACGGTGTGGCAGGCCACGCAGTCGCCGATCCGCGACAGGTATTCGCCCTTCTTCACGAGCGCCGCGTTGCCGCCGGCCGCGGCGGCCGGCGGCGCGGCGTGGGCGAGTTCGTTGGACCAGCGCGCGACGCCGGGCCAGAGCGCGGAGCCGAGCGTCGCGGCCGCGGCCAGCACGAGGGCGGAGCAGGCATACAGGGACTGGCGTTTCATGGCGTCTGTCTCCTGGTTCTCATTGCGGTTCGCTGCCGCAGGCGAGCGGCAGCTTCGACGAGCCGGCCGGCGCGGGCACCGGGTTGGCCGGCGCCGGCTGCGCGGCGAGCCACGCGGTCACGGCGGTCACGTCCTCGTCGGTCAGGCGCGCGGCGATCGCGTGCATGCAATCGGGCGCCTTGGCGCGCCGGTTGCCGGAGCGCCAGGCGCCGATCTGCGCGCTCAGGTAATCGCTGTGCAGGCCGACCAGGCCCGGAATGGCCGGCTGCATGCCGGTCAGCTGCGCGCCGTGGCAGGCGATGCAGGCGGGAATCTGGCGTGCCGGATCGCCGCGCGTGGCGAGCGCCTGGCCGCGCGCGACCACCTCGGCCGACACGGTCGGCGGCGTGGGCGGCGGGTAGGGCGGATGTTCGTTCGAGAAGTGGACGGCGATCTCGTGCAGATAATCGTCGCCGAGATACGTGAGCAGGTAGTTCATCGGCGGATACTTGCGCCGCCCGTCGCGGAAATTCATCAGCTGGTTGTACAGATACTCGGCGGGCTTGCCGGCGAGGCGCGGGAAATAATCGTTGGCGGTGCCCTGGCCGTGCACGCCATGGCAGGCGGTGCAGCCGCGCACGCGTTCGGCCATCGTGTCGGGCGCCTTGAGCGGAGCGGGAGACGCGTTCGATGCGGCCCCGGAGGCGGGCGCCTGAGCCCGCGAGGCGGCCGGCAGGCACGCGGCGCCGATCCACAGCGCGGCGAGCAGGGGGCGGAATACACGTATTGAAGACACGCGAGGCTCCAATTTTTTATTCGTCGGGGACCTGGCCGGCTCGTGTCGGCTCGGGCTTTGACTACACGTGTTTCGGCAGCCCTTGGTTGTCTCCTGGCGGCTGCGTTGCGAAGTTTGGCACCGGCCCCGGGCCGCGGCGAACCGCGAAACGGGCCTCGATGCAGGGCATTCGGCAAGCCTCGGCCGCGGCGAAAACGCGGCGGCGCATGCGGGAATCCTACGCTTTTTTGGTGAACCCGCGTGCCTGGTTTCCGTCGAAGGCCGTACACTCGCTGCTCGCGCACGGCCGGGTACCCTTACGGCGTTGTAGGCCGTTTTGCGCCGTGTCGCAAGATCGTTCTCACTCCGAAACACCGACGAACCCCCACCTCACTTGCCGATGTCCTCGATCCCCCCGATGTCCCCGCCGCTTCTCGCGTCAGACGATTGCCGCGCCGCTTGCCGCATCGCTTGCCGTTTCTCGCCGCCGTCGCCGTTTCCCATCGCCGCCGGCCGGTTGCCGCGGCGCGCCATGACGGCGCAAGGCGGCGCGCGATGATGCCGAAAATCGACAGCCTCTGGCTCGGTCAGGTCGCGATGGCCTCGCTCGCGCAGATCGCGTTCGCGGTGGCGGTGGGTTCGCTGCTGTTCGGCGCGTGGCTCGCCGCCGAAGGCGCGAGCGCCAAGGTGTCGCCCGCGCATCTGGCGTGGCGGCGCGCGCGCCGCTCGCTGACGGCGGCCGCGCTGGTGTTCGTGCTGGCGGAGGCGGGCTGGATCGTCTATGAAGCGGCGTCGATGAGCGGCGCCGGGCTGGGCGGCGCGTTCGGTGCGCTCGGCACCGTGCTGCGGATGACGCACGTCGGCCACGCCTGGGCGTTGCTGTTCGGCGGCGCGCTCGCGCTGCTGGTGCTGGCCGCGCTGCGGCCCGGCGGCGTGGCGGGCGATGCGCTGCTGTGGCTCGCGGTGCTGGTGGTGGAGGCGGGCAACGCCTCGATCGGTCACGCGGCCGACGCGGGCCCGTTCTCGCCGGCGGTCGGCGTGCAGATGCTGCACTTGCTGTCCACGGCGGTGTGGGGCGGCATCGTGCTGGCGGGCGGGATGGTGGTGGTGCCGGCGCTCGGCGCGTCGATCGCGCGCGGCGTGCTGATCCGCGTGGCGCTGCGCGTGTCGCGGCTGTCGATGGTGGCGGTGGTGCTGGTGCTGGCGACCGGCGCGTTCAACGGCTATCGCGGCACGGGCGGCGACCTGGCCGTGCTCGACGCGAGCACCTGGGGCCACGTGCTGCTGCTGAAGCTGGCGCTGGTGGCGCTCGCGCTGGTGCTGGGCGGCTTGAACCGCTTCTCGGCGCTGCCGCGCCTGCGCCGCACGGCGGCCACGGAGGATGCGCACACGTTCGCCAACGTGCTGAATCTCGAATCGATCGTGATGATCGGCGTGTTCGTTGCAGCAGCGGTGCTCGCATTCAGCGTGCCCGGCGCGGCCGCGATCGTTCAGTAAGGCGCGCGAACCGGCGCGGCCGATGGCGCGGCGAGCGGTGCCGGCACCGCCTCGCCCCGGCCGCCGCCGCGCGTCAGATCACACGTTAGATCACCACTCGGCCACGCTGCCGTCCGCGTGGCGCCACACCGGGTTGCGCCAGCGGTGGCCGACCTTCGCCATCTCGCGCACCTTCTCCTCGTTGACGTCGATGCCCAGGCCCGGCCCTTGCGGAATCGACACGAAGCCGTCCTCGTAGCGGAACACTTCAGGATTGCGAATGTAATCGAGCAGGTCGTTGCCCTGGTTGTAGTGAATGCCGAGGCTCTGTTCCTGGATGAACGCGTTGTAGCTGACCGCGTCGAGCTGCAGGCACGCGGCCAGCGCGATCGGGCCGAGCGGGCAGTGCAGCGCGAGCGCCACGTCGTAGGCCTCGGCCAGCGACGCGATCTTGCGGCACTCGGTGATGCCGCCCGCATGCGACGCGTCGGGCTGGATGATGTCCACGTAGCCGCCCGCGATCACATGCTTGAAATCCCAGCGCGAATAGAGCCGCTCGCCGAGCGCGATCGGCGTGTCCGTCTGGTTGACGATGTCGCGCAGCGCCTCGGCGTTCTCCGACAGCACCGGCTCCTCGATGAACATCAGGCGGTACGGGTCGAGCTCCTTGGCCAGCACCTTGGCCATCGGCTTGTGCACGCGACCATGGAAATCCACGCCGATGCCCACATGCGGCCCCACCGCCTCGCGCACGGCCGCCACGTTGGCGATCACCTTCTCGACCTTGTCGTAGGTGTCGACGATCTGCAGTTCTTCCGAGCCGTTCATCTTGACGGCCTTGAAGCCGCGATCGACCACCGCCTTTGCGTTGTTCGCGACGTCGCTCGGGCGGTCGCCGCCGATCCACGAATAGACCTTGATGCGGTCGCGCACCTGGCCGCCGAGCAGCGCGTGCACGGGCGCGTTGTGGTACTTGCCCTTGATGTCCCACAGCGCCTGGTCGACACCCGCGATCGCGCTCATCGTGACCGGGCCGCCGCGATAGAATCCGGCGCGATACATGACCTGCCAGTGATCCTCGATCAGCAGCGGATCCTTGCCGATCAGGTAATCGGACAGCTCTTGCACCGCCGCCTCCACCGTGTGTGCGCGCCCCTCGACGATCGGCTCGCCCCAGCCGACGATGCCCTCGTTGGTCTCGATCTTCAGGAACAGCCAGCGCGGCGGGACGACGAACGTTTCGAGGCGGGTGATCTTCATGGGGTGTCTCCGTGAGGTGGACGCGTCGTGGCAGCGTCGATGGCGACGATCCTACACGATGTCGTCGAAAAGTAGTATTAATAGCACTATTGCGCACATAGTGATGCGGCCCCGCTATCCGGAGCCGCGCCGACCGGGAGAAACGTGATTCAACGCGATCTGCATGGACAAACCGCCTACACGCTGGCCACGGCGATCCTGCGCGGCGATTACGCCGAGGATTCGATCCTGCCGCGCGAGGCGGAGCTGATGCTGGCGTTCGGCGTGAGCCGCACGGTGCTGCGCGAGGCGCTGCGCACGCTGACCTCGAAGGGCCTGATCGAATCGCGGCCCAAGGTCGGCACGCGCGTGCGCCCGCGCGGGGCCTGGAACCTGCTCGACGCGGAATTGCTCGACTGGTATTCGCAGGTCGCGCCGCCGCTGGCGTTCGCGATGAAGCTGCAGGAAATGCGGGAGATGGTGGAGCCGTACGCGGCGGGGCTGGCCGCGCGCGCGCAGACGCCGGCCACGTTCGCGGCGATCGAGCAGGCGCACGCGGCGATGTGCGCGGCGCGGCAGGTGGACGAATGGGTGCGGGCCGATCTGCGCTTTCACCTGGGCGTGCTGGCCGCCGGCGGCAACGAATTGCTGATGCCGCTCGGCGCGCTGATCGCGCGCACGCTGGAGGCGCAACTGCATCTGAACGCGAAGCGCGCCGACGTGTTCAATGCCTCGTTGGCCGAACACACCCGCGTGGTGGACGCGATCCGCGCGCGCGATGCGGGCGCCGCGCGCGACGCGATGGCGGCGCTGCTCGGCACCACGCGCGAGCGGATCGAGCGCTAGCCGCACGCGGCGGCTGGCTTGGGGCCGGGATCAGCTTGCCGGTTTCGCGTCGGCGGGCTTGGCCGCATCGTTCGCATCGGCAGCATGGGCCGCGCTGGCCGGCTGCACACCGGCGCCCGCATCGGTCTGCCAGCCCAAGCCCAGGCTCTTCTGCAGCGACACGTAATCCTTGATCAGCTCGGCCTGCCCCGAAATCACGTTCTGCTGCGCCGACAGCGATTCGCGCTGCGTATCGAGCAGATCGATCATCGACGACACGCCGGCGCGGTAGCGCTGATCCATCAACGTGGCCGAATGCGTGGCCGAGGTTTCCACCTTGGTCAGCGTGACGACGTGATCGCGCTGATGGCCGTAGCGCGACAGCGCCGTGTTCGCGTCCTGCAGCGCGCCGAGCACCGATTTCGTGTAGTTCGCCTCGGCCTCGTCGCGCGAGGCTTCCGCCGCGCGCACTGCGCCGCGCGTGCGGCCGAAATCGAAGATGTTCCATTGCAGGTACGGCGCGCCGACCCACGAATAGTTCTGCTTGCGGAACAGGTGGCCCGGATTGCCGGCGCTGAAGCCGATGTCGCCGAGCAGCGTGACCTTCGGGAAGTAATCGGCGATGTGCTCGCCGATCTGCGCGTTGCTCGACGCGAGCCGGCGTTCGGCCGCGCGCACGTCGGGGCGCTGCTTGAGCAGCGCGGCCGGATCGCCGATCGGCACCGAGGCGGGCAGCACGGGCAGCGTGGCCGTGTCGCTGGCCAGTTGCGCGTCGAGCGCGCCCGGCGCGCGGCCGGTCAGGATCGCGAGCCGGTCGAGCGATTCGGTCACCTGCGCATCGAGCGGGATCAGCGTGGCGCGCGTGTTTTCCACCTGGGTGGTCAGACGCTCCACGTCGGCGTCGGCCGCCACGCCGCGCGACCGGCGTTGCAGCGTCAGATCGAGCTGGCGCTGCTGCAGATCGGCCGTGCGGTGCGACAGCGCGAGGCGCTGTTGCTGATCGCGCAAGTCGATATACGCATTGGCCACTTCGGCCGCGATCGACACCTGCGTGTCGGCCAGATCGGCCGTGACCGCTTCGGCCTGCGCCGAGGCGGCTTCGATCGCGCGCCGCGTGCCGCCGAACAGGTCGATTTCCCAGGTTGCGTCGAAGCTGGCCGAATAGAGCTGGATCGGGCCGCTGCCGGCCGTCGAGCTGCTGGAACTGCCCGAGCCGTTGCTCGAATTGTTCGAACCCGTCAGCGCCGACAGCGCGTTCATGTCGGGCGCGCGGGTGCGGATCGCGGCGAGATCGGCCGTGCTTTTCGGCAGCGCGTTGGCGCGCTGCTGGCTCAGTTGGGCGCGCGCTTCGCGCAGGCGCGCCTGCGCGGCGTGCAGATCGGGATTGTGGGCCAGCGCCGCGGCGATCAGTTCGTTAAGCTGAGGATCGCCGAGCGTTTCCCACCACGCGCTCGGCGTGGGCGCGTTGGCGGCCACGCCGGCTTGCGGCGCGCGCACGAAGGTGGCGGCGCTCGGCGCGGCCGGCGCGCCGTGGTAGTTCGGCCCGACCGTGCAGCCGGCGAGCAGGCTCGCGGCGGCGATCAGCGTCAGGGCGGGGCGGCGGGGCAAGGAGAAGGACGTCATCGAATCAATCGGTTCAGTGGCCGGACGAGCTGGGCGGCGGTGCGCCCCGGCGCGGCGGCGTGCGCAACAGCAGCGCGAGCGGCACGCAGGCGATCAGCGCGAGTCCGAGCAGGTAGAAGGTTTCCGAATAGGTCATCACGGTGGCCTGCACGTTGATCTGCTGCGCCAGTTGCCCGAGCGCGCGCATCTTCGAGTAGGCCATGTCGCCCGTGTACGAGAACCAGTTCGCTGCGTACTGCGAAATGCGATCCTGGCCGATCAGCGAGTTGTTGCTGACCGATTCGCGGATCACGGCCGTGTGATAGGTGGTGCGGCGGTCGATGATGGTGCCGATGATCGCCAGGCCGATCGAGCCGCCGAGGTTGCGGGCCATGTTGTAGAGCCCGGCCGCGTCGCCCGATTCCTCGCGCGAGACGGCGGCCATCGAGGCCTGGTTCAGCGGCATCATCGCAAGCATTTGCGCGACGCCCCGGATCAGCTGCGACCAGACGAAATCGTGGCCGACGCTTTGCGCCGTCAGCGAGATGTCGAGCATGCAGCTGAGGAAGAACAGCAGCAGCCCGGTGATCACGAGCACGCGGTAATCGACCTTGCCGAGCAGCTTGGGCAGGATCGGCATCATCAGGAACGCGGGCAGGCCCGACAGCAGCATGATCTCGCCCGCCTGCTCGGCGTTGTAGCCCGAGACGATCGCGAGGAACTGCGGCAGCAGGTACGAAATGCCGTACAGGCCCGCACCCACGGCGGCCACGATCACGATCACGCTGGCGTAGCGCGGGTTGCGCATCAGCGAAAGCCGCAGCATCGGCCGCTTCGCCGTGAACTGCGAGACCGCGATCAGCACGAAGCCCACGAACGTCACCCAGCTCAGCGAAACAATCATGCTCGATTCGAACCAGCGCTCGCGCTGGCCTTCCTCGAGCACCACCGTCAGCGACGACAGCCCGATCGACAGCCCGGCGATGCCGACCCAGTCGGCGCTGAAGAACTGCGGCCACTGCGGCTTGTCGGACGGCAGGCCGAGCACCAGCAGCGCGATCAGGATCAGGCAGACGGGCAGGTTGATGAAGAAGCACCAGCTCCAGCTCACGTTCTCGGCGAGCCAGCCGCCGAGCACCGGCCCGAACAGCGGCCCGAGCAGCACGATCAGGCCGAACAGCGTCATGCCCACCGGCAGTTGCGAGACGGGCAGCCGGGTGCGGATGATGGTTTGCGCGGTGGGGATCATCGCGCCGCCCGTGAAGCCCTGGCCGATCCGGCCGACGATCATCAGCGCGAGCGTGTTCGACCAGCCGCACATCATCGAGAACGCGATGAACAGCACCGCCGACACCAGCAGGAAGTTTCGCAGTCCGAACACGCGCGTGAGCCACGCGGCGAGCGGAATCATGACGATTTCCGACATCAGGTAGCCGGTGGAGATCCAGGTGCCTTCGGTGCCGGTGGCGCCGATTTCGCCCTGGATCTGCGGCAGCGCCGAGTTGGTGATCGAGATGTCGAGCGTGGCCATCAGCGCGCCGAGCGAGCCGGCGGCCACCGCGATCCAGTCGGTGACGCTGGCGCGTTCCTCGGCGTGCGGCGCCGGCGAACCTGCGGGCGGCGTGACGGCTTCAGCCATGGTGCTGCCCGTCGTCGCGCGTATCGACGTTCACGTCCACCGACAGGCCCGGCAGCAGCACGCGGCGTGTGTCGTCGTCGGTCTGCACGTGGATGCGCACCGGCACGCGCTGCACGATCTTCGTGAAGTTGCCGGTGGCGTTGTCCGCCGGCAGCAGCGCGAACTGCGAACCGGTGCCCGGCGAGAAGCTTTCCACCGTGCCGTGCAGTTCCTTGCCCGGCAGCGCGTCGACGCTGAGCGTGACCGGCTGGCCCACGCGCATGCGGCCGACCTGGGTTTCCTTGAAGTTCGCCACCAGGTAGAGATCCTGCACCGGCACCACCGTCATCAGGCGCGTGCCGGGCTGCACGTACTGGCCGACGCGCGCGGTGCGATCGCCGACGCGGCCGTCGAGCGTGCTGCGCACCACGGTGTTGTCGAGATCGAGCTGCGACTGCGCGGCGCTGGCCTGCGCGGCCTCGAGCTGGGCCTGCGCCTGCTGCAACTGCGCCGTGCTCGAGGCGATCTGCGTGCGGGCCGCGGCGATCGACGCGTTGTTCGCGGCGAGCGTGGCCTGCGCCTGATCGCGCGTGTTCTTCAGATCGGCGATGCGTTCGTGCGTTTCCGCGCCGGTGGCCGCGAGCGGCGCGTAGCGCGCGTATTCCTCGCTCGCGTGGCGCAGGTTGATGCTCGACACCTGAGCCTGCGCCTGCGCCTGCTCGAGGTTGGCGCGCTGCTGGCCGATGTCGGCCTGGGCGCGCGCGATGTCGGCGCGGCGGGAATCGACGGTGGCCTGCGAGTTCTGCAGCGACACCTGGTACTGGCGCGTGTCGAGCTTCACGAGCGGATCGCCGGCCTTCACCGTCTGGTTGTCGCGCACGTAAACATCGGTGATGTAGCCGGACACCTTCGGTGCGGCCGTCATGCTGTCCGCCTGCAGATAGGCGTCGTTGGTGTATTCGATGAAGCGGCCGACGGTCCACCAATGGACGAGCCAGATGGCTCCGCCGATCAGCGCGGCCACGGCGATCACGATCAGGACGATCCGGCGCGATGGGCGCTTCGCGGCGGATGCTACGGGTTCCTGACGATTGCCTTTCGGCGGTTCTTGAGGGGTCGACGACATTCGGGTATCCAAATTATTCCGAGCGGAAGAATTATTCCACTTGGGAAATTTGTGTCAAGTAGAATGTCGCCAGTACGAAAGTGAGGGGTCTATGACGGAAGCGAAGAAGCTGCGTCGCACGTCGGCATCGGGTTATGCGCGGGGCGACGAAACACGCGGGCGGATCATCGAGGCCGCCATCGAGCTGTTCGGCGAGCGCGGCTTCGCCGGGGCATCGACGCGGGACATCGCCGCGCGCGCGGGCGTGAACGCGCCCGCGCTGCAGTATTACTTCGAGAACAAGGAAGGCGTGCTGCGCGCCTGCATCGAGGCGATCGGCGATCACGCGAGCGAATCGTTCGGCCCGGCCATCGAGCACGCGCGCGCGATGCTCGCCGAGGATGCCGACGTCGACACGCTGATCGACGCGTATATCGGCATCATGCAGGTGATTTCGTCGAAGATGTTCGACACGCCGAAAACCGTGCACCAGCGCATGTTCTTCGCGCGCGAGCAGGCCGGCCTCGAGCCGGCCTTCGCCAGCGAGATGCTGATGGAGCGCGTGCGGCGGCCCGTGAACACGATCTGCGCCGAACTGGTCGGGCGCATCTCGGGCGCCGATCCGAAGCAGCCGCTCACGCAATTGCGCGCGTTCAGCCTGCTCGGGCAACTGACCGTGTTCCACATGGCGCCGCGCTCGGCGCTGTCGCTGCTCGGCTGGGATGCGTTCACCGGCGAGAACGGCGCGCTGCTGAAGTCCACCGTTTATTCGCAAACCCGGCAATTGCTTCGGATGTGGCATGCGGAAAACGCGGCTGCGAGGCCCGCGCCGAAGTCCGCCTCGAAGCGGGTGGCGAAGCCGGCCGCTTCGCCCGCGCAGTCGCCGAAACCCGCTGCCGCCGCGCGTCCCGTCGCTGGCAAGCGCAGCCGCACCGCCGCCGCCGGCAAAGCCTCCTCGCGCTGAGTGTCGCCCCGCGCCGGCGCCGGCCGGCGCGTCGGTTCGCTTGCCCGCCGAACCGCGCCGGAATTACCGGCAAAACCCTCGGTAATCCTGATCATCGCCGGCCCCTTACCGTGCTGTCTTTCGGAAAGGTTTCGCCCGCGGGCGATGACATGCGCCTGTCACGGTTGCCGGTCTATCGTCGCGATCCGAGACGGCGACTGCGCATGGCATGCGCGTCGCCGCGTGCCCCCCGTCGCGAACCATAAGATCGGAGCGAACCGATGTCGAACCCGAATCAACCCGAAACGAATCAGGCCGGCCAGCATGCGCCGGTCTCGCGCCGCGGCTTCCTGAAACTGGCCGGCGTGTCCGGCCTCGCGACCGCGAGCGGCCTGGGCGCCACGCGCGCCGCGGCGGCGTCCACGCCCGACGGCACGCCCGAACAGATCCACCTGACCTGGGGCGACGATCCGTCGTCCGACGTGACCGTGTCGTGGGCGTCGCTCGCGCCGGCCGCGAACCCGCGCGTGCGCGTGTCGAGCGACTACGGCCGGCCGTTCTCGGTGCACGCGGTGCAGCGCACCTACACCGACGGCTTGAACGGCGCCGTGGTGTTCACGTATCACGCGCGCCTGCACGGGCTGCGCCCCGGCGCGACGTTCCGCTACGAGGTGACGGCCGACAACGACGCGAACGCCGCGCATCCGTTCTCGGCGAGCTTCCAGACCGCGCCGCGCGGCCGCACGCCGTTTCGCTGGACGAGCTACGGCGATCTGGCCACGCCGAACACGGGCTGGGTGCTGTCGTCGCCGCAAAGCCGCTTCGCGGTGCAGGCGGTGGAGCGCTTCCAGCCGCTGTTCCACCTGCTCAACGGCGATCTCTGCTACGCGAACCTGAACCCGGCGCATCAGCCGGACGTGTGGCGCGATTTCGGCAACAACAACCAGACGTCGGCGTCGAACCGGCCGTGGATGCCGTGCCCCGGCAATCACGAGATCGAGTTCCACAACGGCCCGCAGGGCTACGACTCGTATCTCGCGCGCTACGTGCTGCCCGAGAACGGCACGCGCTTCCCGGGCCGCTGGTACAGCTTCCGGGTGGGCGCGGTGCTGTTCGTCTCGCTCGACGCCGACGACGTGGTGTACCAGGACGCCGCCGCGTTCGTGGCCGGCCCCGCGCCGCTGGTGCCGGCGCCGAGCACCGGCAACGAGCCGATCCAGCCGGGCACCTCGTTCTACGTGCGCGGCTACAGCCGCGGCGAGCAGACGCGCTGGCTCGAGGACACGCTGCGCCATGCCTCGCACGACGAAGCGGTGGACTGGATCGTCGTGCAGATGCACCAGGACGCGCTCAGCTCGTCGAAGTCGGGCAACGGCTCGGACAAGGGCATCCGCGAGGCGTGGCTGCCGCTGTTCGACCGCTACGGCGTCGATCTGGTGCTGTGCGGCCACGATCACGATTACGAGCGCAGCTTCCCGGTGCGCGGCTGCCGCCATCACGCGGGCGTCGATGCGTCGACCGGCTCGGTGGTCGATACGCTGCAACCGCAACCGGTGGTGACGGCCGACCCGGAAGATCGCACGTTCGACACGCGCCACGGCACGATCCACCTGATCCTCGGCGGCGGCGGCACCAGCGCGCCGACCGACACCTACGGCGAGGACACCGCCACCGGCCTGCCGCAGGCGATGGTGTTCACCAAGCCGAACCGGCCCGCGCCGGGCGCGACGGCCGGCGTGTTCGCGCGGCCCGGCCCCGACGCGCGCGAGGACGCGATCTGGTCGGCGCGCCGCGATGCGGGCAACGCCTACGGGATCGCCGTGTTCGACTACGAACCGGGCGAAGCGGGCAAGCACACGTCGATCACGGTCAACTACTACCACGCCACCGGCGGCGACACGCCGAGCAGCGAGTACGTGCTGTTCGAGACGATCGTGCTGAGCAAGCCGCGTCGCGGCTGATCGGGCGAAGCTGACGGCAACGCGGGGCGACGGTCCATGACGGATCGCCGCCCCGCGTGCGTTGTCGGGCTCCGGTTCGGGCGCTTCAGCCGTGCTTCGCCGTGGCCGCTGTCGCGGTTTCGGCGGCGGCCGCCTTCGGCTGCGCGGTTTTCGGCTGCGCGGCTTTCGCGCCAGCTTCGCGCGTTCCGGCCGGCGTATCGACCAGCGGCTGCAGCGCCGGCGCCAGCGATTTCAGCAACTGCACCGCCAGCGCGCTCGTGTATTCGTAGCGCGCCGCATACGGCTCGTGCGCGTTCGCCGTCAGGACCCCGAAGAACCGGTCGCCGATGCCGAACACGAACGTCGCGCTGCGGTTCACCTTGCGCGATTCGATCAGCCGCGCGCCGGGCGCGTACACGTTGAAGCGCTGATCGCCGGTGCCGGTCTTGCCGTAGACGTCGAGCGTCTTGCCGTCGGGGAACGCGAGGCCCTGCGCGAGCCGCTTGGCCGTGCCGTTCTCCACCACGTCGCGCAGCATCGGCTGCACGGCGGCGGCGATCTCGGGCGAGACGAGCTGATGCGGCGGCGTGCCCGCGTGCACGAAGCGCGTTTCGTACGGCGTGTCCTTCGCGAAGTCGAGCCGCACGATGCTCTCGGTCGGCAACTGCGCGCCGTGATTGCCGATCAGACCGATCAGGCGCGCCAGCGAATCGGGCTGGTCGCCCGACGCGCCGATCGCGGCCGCGTACGACGGCGTGAGCGCCGCGAACGGATAGCCGAGCGCCTGCCACGACCGGCCGATCGCCTCGTAGGCGCGCAGTTCGACCATGCGGCGGATCCGGCGATCCTGGGTGGCGTGATATTTGGTCTTGTAGAGCCACGCGTAGGACGCGATGCGCACGTCGTGGCTGGCCGTCTGCACGGTGTCGAGCGTCGCGTCGGGATGCGCGCGCAGGTAGGCCAGCGTCCAGAGCGCGAGCGGATGCACGCTCGCGATATAGCCGCGATCGTTGAGGCTGAAGCGGTCGGCGCCGTACTTCGCGTAGAGCGCGCCGAGATCGTCGTCCGACAGCCCCGCGGCCGGCGTGCCCTTCAGCGTCGCACGCATGGCGGCGTCGAACCACGGGCGCGGCGCTTCGGGCGCCACGCTGCGCAGCACGGTGGCCACCTTGGGCGGCGTCTTGCGCACCGTCTTCAGCATCAGCGCGAGCGCGTCGTCGGGCGGTTTGCCCGCGTATTTCGTATAGAAGCGCTTCACGTACACGCGGCTTTCCTGATCGACGAACTGCCCGAGATAGTGCGCGCGCAGTTCCGGGTCGTTCAGCCATTGCGCGGAAACGCCAGTCGTCCTGACCATTTCGTAGCGGACGATGTCGCGCATCATCCGCACGAACACCAGGTTCACCGAGTTGCGGAACGCGAGGCGGATCGTCAGGATCTGGCCGTTCTCGCTCTTGTCGAAATTGGTGAAGGTCTGCGCGCCGCCGCCGGTGTAGAACGTCTCGCCGGCCGAGGCCGAATACTTGCGATCGAGCGCCGCGTCGAGCATGGCCGGCAGCGAACGGTCGCGCGCGGCGATCAGGTAATCGAGCGCCCAGCGCGACAGCGCGTCCTGCGGATCGGGCTGCACGCGCTTGAGCGCCTCGACGGGTTGATCGGCGTAGTCGCGGTGCAACTGCGAGACGATCTGCAGGTAGGTCACCACCGTGCGCAGCTTGGCCGTGGAGCCGAGGTTCAGGCGCGCGCCGCGATTGACGTCGAACGGCTGATCGACGCTGTCGGTCTGCACGCGCAGCAGGTTCGCGTCGCCCTGGCGTTCGTAGAGCGTGAAGCTGTAGGAGATCTTCGACGGATCGTCGCCGGGCCGCAGCATCTGGAAGCCGATCAGGCCGGCGTCGCGTGCGCCGTCGCGGGTGGTGACGGCGGCGAGCTTGTCGGCCACCGCCTGCTGCACGGCGTTGTCGAGCGTGACCGTGGCGTCGAGGTCGAGCCGGTCGAGCTGATAGACGCTCGACAGCCCGAGCGCGCCCACCAGCCGCGAGCGCGTGGAGGTGATCGCCTTGCGCGTGACGTACGAGGCGGCGGTGGGCAGCGCGGGCGGCGGGTGCTTGTCGATCTGCGCGGCGAGCGCCGCGTCGCGCAGCGCCGGCGTGATCGCGCCTTCGGTGGCGAGCAGGCGCAGGTAGCTGTCGGTCAGCTTCTGCAGGTCGGCGTAGCCGCGGTTCAGGAAGAACGACGGCGCGCGCTGCGCGATCAGCAGCGACAGCACCTCGCGATAGGTGGCGGCCTGCTCGGGCAGGTTCGCCGCGGTGCTCGGCGCCGAGAGAATGCGGTTCACCTCGGTGAAATCGCGGCCGTACCAGGCGGCGAGGCCGTCGCCGATGCCGGTCACTTCGCCCACATGGGCGCGCGCGGCGAGCGGCACGGAATTCAGATAGCGCACCACGATCTGGCGGCGGGCAGGCAGCGTTTGCGGGCCGTCGAGATAGGCGCGCACCGAGGCCGAGGCGATCTGCCGGAGTTTCTCGGGCGGCGTGGCGGTGCGGCCGTCGGGCGAATGGCGGAATTTCTCGATCTGGGTGGCGAGCGTGCTGCCGCCCGGCGCGGCCTGATGCGGATTGACGAGGCGCAGCGCCTGGTCGGACAGCGCGCGGCCGAAGCGCCGCCAGTCGATCGCGGGGTTGCGGTTCGGCGCGTCGGGGTCGAGCAGGTAGCGATCCTCGATGAACAGCAGCGAGCGCACCACGAGCGGCGGGATCGCATCGAAATCGCGGTAGACGCGGTGCGGGAAGGTGGCGTCGAAGATCGGCGCGCCGGTGGCGTCGCGCAGCGTGAGGCCGGCCTGATCCTTCTCGTCGTAGGGCAGGAACAGGCCCTGGTCGGCCAGCGCCAGCAGCCGCTCGGAGCCGCGCGCCTGCGCCTCGACGGCGTAGCCGCGCGCCGCGAGCCGCTGCTCGATGGAGGGCAGCAGCGCGTAGCCGAGGCGCGTGTCGTAGGGGCCGTTCAACGGATAGCGGATGCTGTCGCTCGGGCCGTTGCCGACCGTGTAGCCGACGTCGCTTGCAACCGAGGAGAGATAGCGGGCCTGCCAGCGCGATGTCGCGAATTCGATCTGGCAAAGCCGCACCACCACGACCAGTGCAATCAGCACGGCCGCAATGAGCAACCATTTGACGCGTCTCCACACCGGTACGGGTGTGGAAGCGCGCAGCGGGATCCGGATCACGGGCCGATTCATGGCATCTCCCCGCGGCGCAAATCGTCCGACCCCCGAGCGCCGCACTGGATGCAGTGTAGTCCTGAATGGCACGCCGCGTGAGGCAGAAAATCGGCGACTGTGACGCCGATGCAACCGCCCGATCGTTATGGAGAACTTGACGTGCGGGCGCGCGTCTGGCGGGTGGCGCGAGCGGCCAATTGGGGGCGGATTTCGCGCGCGGCGGGGCGTTTCGTCCGACCAGCGCCGCGCGCGCGGCCGCCGGCCGTCAGCAATCCGAGAAGGTCGAGCAGACGATCCGGACGTCGAACAATTGCGCGATGTGGGTCAGCGCCTGCAGCAGCGCGAACGAGTGGCGGTCCGCATAGGGCAGCGACGGCTGGAACGCGCTGCCGTGGCGTTGCCATTCCGAATCGGCCTCGGTGTCGCGATGCGGCCGGTCGAAGATCGCCTCGATCTCGTAGCCGCCCGGCCCGCGCGCGGGGATGCCGACGTTCAACGAGAAGCCGGCCAGCCGGTCGAGCGGAAAGCGGAAGCTGTCGCGGCCGAGCCGGAAGCCGGCCCAATCGGCGTCGCGGGTGCGGAACGCGACGAACAGTGTGTCGTCGGCGCGGCGTTGCGCGTTGAAGTGTTCGGGCAGATCGTCGAGCGGGGCGATGTCGGGCGACGCTTCGTCGAGGTTCGATTCGATATCGATGTGCTGCTCGCACACGCTGCGCAGGCCGTCGTACAACTGCCGGAACACGACGGCCGCCGAAGTGGCGCGCGCGTCGGTGTCGAGGAAGATGCGCTGGTAGCACGCGTAGGCGCCGAGATAGCCGGGCAGCCACTGGCCGTCGTCGCGCTGGGGGAAGGCCGAGCGGCTGCCGATCGGGGCGGGCAGCAGGTCGATCGGGCGCGTGCGGTCGCCGAAGCGGCGCGCGCGGAACGCGGTGAGCTGGTCGGGCGGCGGCGCGTC
>NZ_JAAGPF010000136.1 GCF_017104645.1 Burkholderia sp. Ac-20379 | reverse complement strand
TGCCACACACCTCCGAGTGCGGCGACCTAGATGAGTCAGGCTGTCTATTTTTTTTTTACTGATACGGCGACCACCCAGCTCTACACTGCCACCAACACTCTTGCCCTCCACGACGCTCTTCCGATCTGCCTCGCTGGGCGGCCGGCTGGCCGGCACGCTCGAGGGCGGCTCGCTCGCGCGCGGCGTGCGGATCGACAAGCTGGCCTGGCTGTCGCCGGGCGGTACCGGCACCGACGTGCGGATCGACCGGGTCGACGCCCGCTGGGCGCTGACGCGCGCGCCGCTGCGCTTCACGCTCGATTACCTGCGGGCCGGCACGATCGACGTGAGCGTCGTGCCGTCGCCGCCGAGCACCTCGCCCACCGTGTTGCCGCAGAACCTGAACCTACCGCTGCAACTGGTGCTGCGCGAGGTGCGCTTCGATACGCTGCGCATCCACGAGGCCGGTTCCACCACCGAGCTGTCGCATTTCCTGCTGCACGGCGACAGCGACGGCCGTCGCCACACGCTCGCGGTCGACCGGCTCGACACGCCGTTCGGCGCGGTCACGGCGAACGCGCGGCTCGACGGCCAGCGGCCGTTCGCGATCGAAGGCGCGGCCACCTATTCGGGCAAGGTGTCGAAGGAACAGGTGGATGCGCATGCCACGCTGTCCGGCTCGCTGGAGGCGCTCGGCGTCGATCTCGACGCGTCGGGCATGAAGCTGGCCGGGCGCGCGCATATCGAAGCCGCGCCGTTCGGCGCGGTGCCGCTCACGCGCGCCACGCTGGCGTTCGAGCACGTCAACCCGCGCGTGCTGGCGCCGACCGCGCCCGAGGCCGATCTGAGCATCCATGCCGATCTCGCGCCGGCCGGCGAGGCGGCGGGTGGCGACGACAGCGTGTCGGCCAAGGCGCTGGCGGCGATCATGGCGTCGGCGGCTTCCGCTTCGGCCGCTTCGGGCGGCGCGTCCGCAACGGAGGCGGGCAGCGCCGCGCAAGCTCGAACGCAAGCGGCGGCCGCGCCCGGCGCGAGTGCAGCCCATGCCGCCGCCGCCGCGAATTCGCGCGCGCTCGTGGTGGTCGGCAAGCTCGCCGTCGTCAACGCGAAGCCGGGCACGCTGGCCGAAGGCAAGCTGCCGCTCGTCGACATCCACGCGAACCTGCACCTCGACGCCCACGCGCAACGCATCGACGATTTCGCGATGCGCCTGCTGCGCAACGGCAGCGTGACGGGCGGCGGCGCGCTGGCCTCGCCGCGCGGGCGCTTCGACCTGACCGTCGCGGATCTCGATCCGACGCTGTTCTCCACCGCGGTGCGGCCGATGCGGCTCGGCGGCCCGGTCGCCGTGACGCTCGACAACGGTTCGCAGCACGCCACCGTCGACCTGAAGGATCCGAAGCTCGCGCTCGGCCTGAGCGCCGATGTCACGACCGACGCCACCGCCACCACGATCAAGCGCGCGCGCGTGTCGGCGGGCAAGGGCCGCGTCGATCTGAGCGGCGTGCTCAAGCACGACAAGGCGTCGAGCTACGACTTCAAGGCCGCGCTCGTCGATTTCAATCCGCTGGCGTTTTCCACCTTGACGCCGGCCGCGCGAAGCGCGCCGGCGGCCAAGGGCGGCAAGCCCGCGACGAAGTCGAACGCAACCGCCCGCCGCCCGGTCGAGGCGCGCGTGAACGGCGCGCTGACGGCCACCGGCGCGCTCGCGCCGGCGCTGTCGAGCAAGGTGCAGTTCAAGCTCGGCGAGAGCGTCTACGACGGCGTGCCGATGACGGGGCAGGGCACGCTCCAGGTGGCCGGCACGCGGCTGCTGCCGAGCACGACCGACCTGTCGGTGGCCGGCAACCGCGTCTCGCTGAACGGCAGCTTCGGCGCGCCCGGCGATCGGCTGCGCTTCGCGATCGACGCGCCGCAGCTCGACCGGCTCGGCTTCGGCCTGCAAGGCCTGGTGCAGGCGCACGGCGAGCTGACCGGCAGCATCGCGCACCCGAACGTCGCGGCCGATTACCGCGCCACCGGCGTGGTGGTCGGCAGCAACCGGATCGGTTCGGCGCAGGGCAGCGCCGAGGTTCGCGACGGCGCGAACGGCGCGCTCGCGTTCAGCGTCGACGCGAACGATCTGGCGCTCGGCTCGATCGACCTCAAATCGGTCAAGGCCAAGCTCGCCGGCACGCGCGCGAAACACACGCTCGACGCCACCGCGCTCGGCAGCGCCGACGGCCGCGTCATCAACCTGCACGTGGCGGCGGCCGGCGGCCTGATCGAAGCCGGCGGCGCGAGCCGCTGGGACGGCACCGTCTCGCAACTGGTCAACCGCGGCACGCCGGCGGTGTCGCTCGACGCGCCGCTCACCGTCTCGGCCGGCGCGGGCCGCGTGGTGCTCGGCGCGAGCAAGCTGACGATCGAGGGCGCGGTGCTCGACCTGCGCAGCTTCGTGCTCGATCACGGCGCGCTGCGCACGGCCGGCACGCTGAGCAACCTGTCGATCGCGCGCGCGTTGCAGGTGCGCGAATTCCTGACCGGCGAGCGCGCGCCCGTGCGCACCGATCTCGTGCTCGACGGCGATTGGGATCTGTCGCTCGCCAATACGGCCAGCGGGCATGTGCAGATCCGCCGCCGCTCGGGCGACGTGACGATCGAGGCCGGGCGCGGCATCGCCTCGCTGGGCATCACCGATCTGAACGCGCGCGCCGAATTCGGCGCCGGCAACCGCCTGAACGCCACGCTGCATGCGAAGGCGAGCCGCATCGGCACCGCCGACGCGACGCTCGGCATTCCGTTCGCGCTGCACGACGGCACGATCGGCGTGGCCGAGAACGGGCCGCTGTCGGGCAACGTCGCCGTCGACATCCCCGCGTTGCGCACCACGGGCGGCCTGCTCGGGCCGAGCTACCTGTTCGACGGCCGCGCCGCGCTGAAGCTGACGGTGGCCGGCACGCCGGCCAAGCCCGATCTGTCGGGCGCGCTGACCGGCGACAAGCTGTCGGTCACGGTGGTCGATCAGGGCGTGCAACTGAAGGACGGCATCGTTCGCGTCAAGCTGACCGACAACCTCGTCGAGTTCCAGCAGGTCGAATTCCACGGCGCCGACGGCACGCTGCGCGCGCTCGGCCAGGTGCGGCTCGACGGCAGCGCGCCCGACCTGAAGGCCAGCATCGTGGCCGACAAGCTCGAGCTGTTCGCGTCGCCGGATCGCAAGCTGTCGCTGTCGGGCAGCGCCAGCATCAAGAACGACGGCCCGCGCGGCCAGCTCGCGATCGACGGCAAGTTCGGCGTCGATCAGGCGCTGTTCGACCTGCCCGAATCGTCGGCGCCGTCGCTGTCCGACGACGTCGTGATCGTGCGGCCCGACGGCACCGTGCCGGGCGAATCGAAGAACGCGGCCGGGCTGCCGAAGTCGGTCGCCGACCAGCCCGCGCCCGCGCTCGGCCCGCGCGCGAACATCGACATCGATCTCGGCAACCGCTTCCGCTTCAAGGGGCACGGCGCCGATCTCGGCCTGCGCGGCACGATCACCGTGATGAGCGCGCCGGGCATTGCGCTGCGCGCGGTCGGCAACGTGCGCGTGACCGAAGGCTCGACCTACTCGACGTTCGGCCGCAAGCTGTCGATCGAGAACGGCTTCTTCACGTTCAACGGGCCGATCTCGAACCCCGGCATCAACATCCTCGCGATGCGCCGCAATCAGGAGGTGGAGGCCGGCGTGCAGGTGACGGGCACCGTGCAGGCGCCCACCGCGAAGCTCGTGTCCGAGCCGAACGTGACCGACAACGAGAAGCTGTCGTGGCTGCTGTTCGGCCACGGCACCGACACCGGCAACAACCTCGGCCAGCAGAACACCATGACCACGGCGCTGGCGTTGCTCGGCAGCGCGAGCGGCAAACGCATCGCGCAGACGGTCGGGCTCGACGAGTTCACGGTGGGCCGCAGCGACGTGGGCCTGACCGATCCGCAGGTGGTGCAGATCTCGAAGGCGATCAACGAGCGCTTCGTGCTTGGTTACGAGCAGGGGCTGCAGTCGGCCAGCAACGCGTTCAAGGCGACGCTGAACCTGTCGCGGTTCTGGGCCGTGTCGGCGTACGGCGGCACGTTCCAGGGCATCGACCTGAACTACACGCGGCGCTTCGACAAATGGTGGTGGGCGCGCGGCAGGAAGAAGCAGGAAAGCCCGCAGCAGGATCAATAAAAAAAACCCGCTCGGCGACGAGCGGGTTTTTCGTTGGCGGGGGCAGCGACGAGGCCGCCGCGCGCGGGGTTCAGCTCACGCGCATGCCCGGCTTCGCGCCGCTGTGCGGCTCGAGGATGTAGAGGCCCGGTTCCGACTTCTCGTCCTTCGCCGACGCCGCCAGCACCATCCCTTCCGACATGCCGAACTTCATCTTGCGCGGCGCGAGGTTGGCGACCATCACCGTCAGCTTGCCGACCAGCTCTTCCGGCCGGTAGGCCGACTTGATGCCGGAGAACACGTTGCGGGTTTTTTCCTCGCCAATGTCGAGCGTGAGCTGCAGCAGCTTGTCCGAGCCTTCCACGGCCTGGCACGCGACGATCTTCGCGATGCGCAGGTCGATCTTCGTGAAATCGTCGATCGAGATGATGCCGTCGCCGGCCGGCTCGGCGGCTTCCTTGGCCGGCTTCTTCTTCGCGTCCTTGCCGTCCTTCGCCGCGGCTGCGGCTGCGGCGTCGCCCGCCGGGGCGAGCGAGCTGCGGTTGGCGGCCAGCAGCGCCTCGATCTGCTTCGGATCGACGCGGGTGGTCAGATGCTGGTACGCATTGACCGGCTGCGCGGACGACAGCGGCGTGGCCGCGTCGGCCCACGTCAGCGGCGCGATGCCGAGGAAGCGCTCGACCGATTCCACCAGCTTCGGCAGCACCGGCTTCAGCGCGAGCGACAGCAGGCGGAACGATTCGAGGCTCACGCTGCAGGTTTCGTGCAGCGCCACCGCGTTGGCCGGATCCTTGGCCTGTTCCCACGGCTTGGCGGTATCCACGTAGACGTTCACGGCGTCGGCCAGCTCCATCGTCTGGCGCAGCGCGCGGCCGTATTCGCGCGCTTCGTAGTGCGCGGCGATCTGCGGGATCGCGTCGCGCAGCGAGGCGATCAGCGGATGGTTCATCGCGCTGTCCTGCACGCGGCCGCCGAAGCGCTTGAACAGGAAGTTCGCCGCCCGGCTCGCGATGTTCACGTACTTGCCGACCAGATCGCTGTTCACGCGCGCCTGGAAATCGTCGAGGTTCAGGTCGATGTCTTCCATCGTCGCGTTCAGCTTCGCGGCGAAGTAGTAGCGCAGCCATTCCGGGTTCAGGCCGGTGTCGATCACGCTCTTGGCCGTGATGAACGTGCCGCGCGACTTCGACATCTTCGCGCCGTCGACGGTCAGGAAGCCGTGCGCGAACACGTTGGTGGGCGTGCGATGGCCCGAGAACTCGAGCATCGCCGGCCAGAACAGCGTGTGGAAATAGAGGATGTCCTTGCCGATGAAGTGATACTGCTCGGCGCTCGAACCGGGGCGCGTCCACGCGTCGAAATCGAGGCCGAGCTTGTCGGCCAGGTTCTTGAAGCTCGCGTAGTAGCCCACCGGCGCATCGAGCCAGACGTAGAAATACTTGCCCGGCGCGCCGGGGATCTCGAAGCCGAAGTACGGCGCGTCGCGGGAAATGTCCCAGTCGGCGAGCTTGGCTTCGCCGTCGTCGCCGAGCCATTCGCGCATCTTGTTGGTGGCTTCGGGCTGCGCGAGGCCGCCCACCCAGCCGCGCAGGAACGATTCGCAGCGCGGGTCGGACAGCTTGAAGAAGTGGTGCGTCGAGATCTTGCGGACCGGCGTGGCGCCCGACACGACCGAGTACGGGTTCAGCAGCTCGGTCGGCAGGTAGGTCGAACCACACACTTCGCAGTTGTCGCCGTATTGATCCTTGGCGTGGCACTTCGGGCACTCGCCCTTGATGAAGCGATCCGGCAGGAACATTTCCTTGACCGGATCGTAGGCCTGCTCGATGTCGCGCTCGACGATCAGGCCGGCCTGCTTCAGCGCGAGGTAGATGGTCTCGCTGAGGACGCGGTTTTCCTCGGAATCGGTCGAGTAGAAATTGTCGAACGACACGCCGAAGCTGTCGAAATCGCGCTTGTGCTCGCCCCAGACGCGCTCGATCAGCTGCTTCGGCGTCAGGCCTTCCTGCTCGGCGCGCAGCATGACCGGCGTGCCGTGCGTGTCGTCGGCGCCGATGTAATAGACCTCGTGACCGTGCATTCGCATCGTCCGCACCCAGATGTCCGTCTGGATGTACTCGACCAGATGGCCGATGTGGATTTGCCCGTTCGCGTAGGGCAGGGCGGACGTGACGAGGATCTGGCGGCGGCTCGCGGGAGCGCCGGCCGGCACGGTATTGAGATCGGATGCGGACATAGGGTCGTCAGGAAAGCCGCGGCGGGCGCGGCATGGTACGGGGGAAACGCGTTGGAACCTGCGATTCTAGCAGGCACGACGCGATCGATCGCGGCGTGGCCCGGCCGAGTGGCGCGCGCGGCGCCGTTTCGTGGATTTTTCGCCGGATTCGGTGCGATTCAAACGGAAATCGGCTGAATTCGGGCATCGCGCGAGTGCGGCCGACACAGTCTTTCGAACGGCTTTCGGCGTGGGCGCTCAGTGGAAATTGCTGCAGGACAGCAGCCGGATTTCAGGCAAAAAAAACCGGGGCGACTGGTGCCCCGGAGCAACAACGACAAGAGGAGAATGGTGACGCGCCTGCAAAGCAACAGGCGCGTACCGTAAGGAAAGACCAAGGCAAAATCAATAAGTTCGAAAATTTTTTCGAATGTGTACCGATTGGCCCAAAAGCCTTGCCTGGCGTGCCTGCGTGCGTTTGCCGCGCAGGCACGTCATGTCGTCCTGCCGCGTGCGTGCTTACTGTTGCGGTTGCTGCGGCGCGCGCAGGTAGATCTCGACGCGGCGGTTCTGCGCGCGGCCGGCTTCGGTCGCGTTGTCGGCCACCGGGTTCGAGGCGCCCATGCCTTGCGCCGACAGGCGGCCGCCGTTGACGCCGCGCTGCACCAGCGCCGTCACGACGCTCTGCGCGCGGTTTTGCGACAGCGTCTGGTTATGCGCGGCCGAGCCGGTGCTGTCGGTGTAGCCCACCACCGCCGCGGTGATCTGCGGGTTCTGGTTCAGCGAGGTGGCCAGATCGCCGAGCAGCGGCGCGAAGGCCGGCGTGATCGCGTACTGGTCGGTCGCGAACGTCACCGAGCTCGGCACGTTCAGCTTCAGCGAGCCGTCCGGCTGTTCCGTCACTTGCGTGCCGGTGCGTTGCGCCGACGGCGCGATGCGGTTCTTGATCGCCTGCCAGTTGTAGCCGGTCACGCCGCCGGCCAGCGCGCCGATGCCTGCGCCGATCGCGGCACCCTTGCCGCCGCCGGCCAGTGCGCCGATGCCGGCGCCGAGCGCCGCGCCGGCGCCGGTGCCGACCGCGGTGTTGTTGCCCTGTTGCGTGGCGCAACCGGCGAGCAGCGCGCCGGCAAGCGCGAAGACGGACAGGCGCGTCGCGATTTTGGTATTCATGTCGAGTTCCTCTCTGAATTGAACGAGTCGGTCACTACGCGGTGCGGCGCCTCGCGAACGAGACGCCGCCGGCCGGCTGCATGCCCCGTTCGGGACCAAGGCTGTTCGGACGGAGCAGCGTCCAGCCTCTACAATATAGGCGTTGCGGGGCCGATGTGGCCCCGAGGTGCACCGCTGGCGATCATTGCGCTCCCGCCGTTTTCGCGCAATGACGTGCAATAAATTCTTTCACTTTTCCTGCCTGCCGCGTTCTCGTCGGACGATTGACGGCGCGGCCACGGCGGCATGGCCTGACGCGCGGCAAACTTGGCGCGGCATGGCGAATCACGATCCCACGGAGTTTCGATGAGTATTGAACGGGCCACTGTCGACGCCGCGCTCGCGGCGCTCGTCGATCCCAACACGAACCGCCCGTATGCGGCCGGCAAAGGCATTCGCGACGTCGCGATCGACGGCGACACCGTCACGCTGACCGTCGTGCTCGGCTACCCGGCGCGCAGCCAGCACGAGGCGGTGCGCCAGCAGATGGCCGAGGCGCTCGCGCAGGTGCCGGGCGTGCGCGCGGCCCGCGTCGCGGTGCAGCAGGACATCGTCACGCACACCGTGCAGCGCGGCGTGAAGCTGCTGCCGAACGTCAAGAACATCGTCGCGGTGGCCTCGGGCAAGGGCGGCGTGGGCAAGAGCACCACGGCCGTCAACCTGGCGCTCGCGCTGGCTCAGGAAGGCGCCACGGTCGGCATTCTCGACGCCGACATCTACGGCCCGTCGCTGCCGACCATGCTCGGCGTGCAGGGCCGCCCCGAGTCGCCCGACGACAAATCGATGAACCCGATGCGCGGCCACGGCCTGCAGGCCAACTCGATCGGCTTCCTGATCGACGAGGACAACCCGATGGTGTGGCGCGGCCCGATGGCCACCTCGGCGCTGGAACAGTTGCTGCGACAGACCAACTGGCAGGATCTCGACTACCTGATCGTCGACATGCCGCCGGGCACCGGCGACATCCAGCTGACATTGGCCCAGCGCGTGCCGGTGACGGGCGCGGTGATCGTCACGACGCCGCAGGACATCGCGCTGCTCGACGCCAAGAAGGGCCTGAAGATGTTCGAGAAGGTCGGCATTCCGATCCTCGGGCTGGTCGAGAACATGAGCATCCACGTGTGTTCGAACTGCGGCCACGAGGAGCACATCTTCGGCGCGGGCGGCGCGGCGCAGATGGCGGCCGAATACGGCGCGCCGGTGCTCGGCAGCCTGCCGCTCGACATCGCGATCCGCCAGCAGGCCGACAGCGGCACGCCCACCGTGGTGGCCGCGCCCGATTCGGCCGTGGCGGCGCGCTATCGCGAGATCGCGCGCAAGGTGGCGATCGCGATCGCGGATCGTTCGAAGGACATGACGTCGAAATTCCCGTCGATCGTGGTTCAGAATACGTAAAACCCGGGCCGCATGGCTGTTTCGCGCGTGGGAAGCCGGGGTATGATGGCGGCTTTCCCCTTGGTCCCCCTTTTTCGGGCCTGCGGGCGCGCCCACCCGGCGCGTGCGCCGGCGTGAGGATCGCATGAAACAACGATTCGACGGGACGGCCTGCGCCACCGCGCTTGCCGCCCTGGCCGCGATGGTCGTGCTGAACGGCTGCACGTCCTTCGCGTCGACCCACGAAAAGCGCGCCACCGCGCTGCTGCAGCCCACCTTCGGCAGCCAGACGCGCGGCGCGCTGACCTTCGTCGAGCGCCCCGACGGCGTGCAGGTGTCTTACAACTTCGTCGGGTTGCCGCCCGATACCGATCACGCGCTGCAGGTTCACGACCGCGGCGACTGCAACGCCGTGGACGGCGCCAGCGCCGGCCCGGTATTCGCGCCCTCGGCCGACCGGTTGCGCGTCGGCGCGCGGGTGGCCGGCGATCTCGGCAATATCCACGCCGATTCCAACGGCGTCGCCGCCGGCTTCATCGTCGCGCCCGACGTGGCGCTCGACGGCGTGCGTTCGGTGCTCGGCCGCTCGGTGCTGATCCACCGCGACGCGAGCGATCCCGCCTTCCCGCAGCACGGCGCCGGCCCCGGCCTGGCGTGCGGCGTGGTGCGTCCTTGAAGCGCCCCCGCGCGTCGGCCGCTATCGCGTAAAATGTGCGCCTTTCCCTGCCGCCGGGTTCGCCCGGCGGCGCGACCCCGATCTGTAGCCTTATCTGGCGCCTTTTTATGAGCATCAAGTCCGACAAGTGGATTCGGCGCATGGCCGAACAACACAAGATGATCGAGCCGTTCGTGCCCGACCAGGTTCGCGAGTCCGAAGACGGCCGCAGAATCGTCAGCTACGGCACCTCGAGCTACGGCTACGACATCCGCTGCGCGGACGAATTCAAGATCTTCACCAACATCAATTCGACCATCGTCGATCCGAAGAACTTCGACGAAGGCTCGTTCGTCGATTTCAAGGGCGATGTCTGCATCATCCCGCCGAACTCGTTCGCGCTGGCCCGCACGGTCGAATATTTCCGCATTCCGCGCACGGTGCTGACCGTCTGCCTCGGCAAGTCCACCTACGCGCGTTGCGGCATCATCGTCAACGTCACGCCGTTCGAGCCCGAATGGGAAGGCTACGTGACGCTCGAATTCTCGAATACCACGCCGCTGCCGGCGAAGATCTACGCGAACGAAGGCGTCGCGCAGGTGCTGTTCTTCGAGAGCGACGAGGTGTGCGACGTGTCGTACGCCGATCGCGGCGGCAAATACCAGGGCCAGCGTGGTGTCACGCTGCCGAAAACCTGATCTGGTTGGATACACGTTTTGCCAACCGGTTACCGGGTGACCGCTGCGCTTGACGCGCCGCGGTCGTTCTTTTTGGAGATTCGCCCATGAAGTTTCGCTTCCCCGTCGTCATCATCGATGAAGACTTCCGCTCCGAGAACATTTCGGGCTCCGGCATTCGCGCATTGGCCGAAGCGCTCGAAAAAGAGGGCGTCGAGGTCAACGGTCTGACGAGCTACGGCGATCTGACGTCGTTCGCGCAGCAATCGAGCCGGGCGTCGTGCTTCATCCTCTCGATCGACGACGACGAGCTGATGCTCGGCGAAACCGGCCCGGACGGCGAGCTGCCGGAGCTGGCCACGGCGATCATCGAGCTGCGCGCGTTCGTGACCGAAGTGCGCCGCCGCAACGCCGACATTCCGATCTTCCTGTACGGCGAGACGCGCACCTCGCGCCATATCCCGAACGACGTGCTGCGCGAGCTGCACGGCTTCATCCACATGTTCGAGGACACGCCCGAGTTCGTCGCGCGCCACATCATCCGCGAAACCAAGGTGTACCTCGATTCGCTGGCGCCGCCGTTCTTCAAGGAACTGGTGAAGTACGCCGACGAGGGCTCGTACTCGTGGCACTGCCCGGGCCACTCGGGCGGCGTGGCGTTCCTGAAGAACCCGCTCGGCCAGATGTTCCACCAGTTCTTCGGCGAGAACATGCTGCGCGCCGACGTCTGCAACGCCGTCGACGAACTCGGCCAACTGCTCGATCACACCGGCCCGGTGGCCGCGTCCGAGCGCAACGCCGCGCGCATCTTCAGCGCCGATCACCTGTTCTTCGTGACCAACGGCACGTCGACCTCGAACAAGATCGTCTGGCACGCCACCGTGGCGCCGGGCGACATCGTGCTGGTGGATCGCAACTGCCACAAGTCGATCCTGCACGCGATCACGATGACGCACGCGATTCCCGTGTTCCTGACGCCGACGCGCAACCATTTCGGCATCATCGGCCCGATCCCGCGCGACGAATTCAAGCCGGAAAACATCCGCAAGAAGATCGAGGCGAACCCGTTCGCGCGCGAGGCGCTGAAGAAGAACCCGAACGCCAAGCCGCGCATCCTGACGATCACGCAGAGCACGTACGACGGCGTGATCTACAACGTCGAACAGATCAAGGATCTGCTCGGCGACCTGCTCGACACGCTGCACTTCGACGAAGCCTGGCTGCCGCACGCCGAATTCCACGAGTTCTACCAGGACATGCACGCGATCGGCTCGGGCCGCCCGCGCACCGGCTCGCTGGTGTTCGCGACGCACTCGACGCACAAGCTGCTGGCCGGCATCTCGCAGGCCTCGCAGATCGTCGTGCAGGATTCGGAAAACCGCACGTTCGACAAGCATCGCTTCAACGAGGCGTACCTGATGCACACCTCCACCAGCCCGCAGTACGCGATCATCGCCTCGTGCGACGTCGCGGCCGCGATGATGGAGGCGCCGGGCGGCACCGCGCTGGTCGAGGAATCGATCGCCGAGGCGATCGAGTTCCGCCGCGCGATGCGCAAGGTCGACATCGAATATGGCGACGACTGGTTCTTCTCGGTGTGGGGCCCGGACACGCTGCCGGAAGAAGGCATCGGCTCGCGCGAGGACTGGATCCTGCGTCCGAACGACCGCTGGCACGGCTTCGGCAATCTCGCCGAAGGCTTCAACATGCTCGACCCGATCAAGGCGACGATCATCACGCCGGGGCTCGACGTGGACGGCGAGTTCGGCGAAACGGGCATCCCGGCCGCGATCGTCACGAAGTACCTGGCCGAGCACGGCATCATCGTCGAGAAAACCGGTCTGTACTCGTTCTTCATCATGTTCACGATCGGCATCACGAAGGGCCGCTGGAACTCGATGGTGACCGAGCTGCAGCAGTTCAAGGACGATTACGACAACAACCAGCCGCTCTGGCGCGTGCTGCCGGAATTCGTCGCGCAGTATCCGATCTACGAGCGCGTGGGCCTGCGCGATCTGTGCACGCAGATCCACGACGTCTACCGCGCCAACGACATCGCCCGCCTGACGACCGAGATGTACCTGTCGGACATGGAGCCGGCGATGAAGGCCTCGGATGCGTTCGCCAAGCTCGCGCACCGCGAGATCGACCGCGTGCCGCTCGACGAGCTCGAAGGCCGCGTGACCAGCATCCTGCTGACGCCGTACCCGCCGGGCATTCCGCTGCTGATCCCGGGCGAGCGCTTCAATGCGACGATCGTCAGCTACCTGCGGTTCGCGCGCGACTTCAACGAGCGCTTCCCGGGCTTCCATACCGATGTGCACGGGCTGGTGGCCGAGGAAGTGAACGGGCGCGTCGAGTACTACGTCGATTGCGTGCGCGACTGACGATGAGCGGCTTCGGGATCCCGACTCCGGGCCGCCGCGCGCCGCGCGCGCGGGCCGTGGCCGCGGTGGTGCTGGCCCTGGCCGGTTGGCTCGGCGCGGCCGCGCCGGCGCATGCCGAGGTGGCCGCCGCCGATCCGATCGACGTCGCGATGCGGCAGTGCCTGGCGCGGCGCGATCGTTCCTCGACGGTCGGTCAGATCCAGTGCATGGACGAAGCCCGCGCGCAGTGGCTGAGCGCCGTGGACGACGCGTTCAAGCAGTTGAGCACGGTGGAGCCGGCCAGCGCGAAGCACGGCTGGCAGGAAAGCCAGCGGCGCTGGCTGCTCTGGCGCAAGGACGAGACGCTGCTGACGCAGGCGGTCTACGCCACCACCAGCGGCACCATGTACGCACTGGCCAGCGCCGACATGCGGATCCAGCCGGTGCGCGATCGCGCGCTGTCGCTGCGCGATGCGGCCGACCGCTACAGCAAGCCGAACGGCGGCGCGGACGCCGTGCATCGCGTGCGCGCCTGTTCGGACGACGCGGCCTGCGAGCACGCGCTGTTCGATCTGAACCGCTATTACGTGAAGCTGCAAAAGCGCATGCCGGCGCGCGGCCGGCCGGTGCTGGTGCGGGCGCAGCGCGCCTGGGTCAGCTTCCGCGACGGCACCACGCCGATGATCAGCGAGCAGCAGCGCGTGGATCTGATCGGCGCGCGCGTGGCCACGCTCAAGCGTCTGTCCGAGACGGTCAACAACAAGTGACGGCGGGCGCGTCATGCGCCTGCTTCGCTTCGCTCACTTTCGTGTCGCTTCAGCCTGCGCGCCCCATGGCGCCGTCGGCGGCGAATTCCCCCACCACGCGTTGCCAGTCGAGCCGCTCGATCACGTCGCGGAACGCGCTGGCCGTCTGGCGCATGCCGAGATCGCGACCCGTTTCGTCGAGCAGCATCACGTTGCTGCGCACGTCGTCGTCGGTCAGCGTGGCCCGGCCGCATGCGTCGACGAACCAGTCCCAGCCCACCGTGATGTAGCGGCAGGTGTCGCTGCGGCATTCCCATTCCGTGATGCCGGCGCAGCGCGCCACGACGCGGCCGCCGTTCAGTTCGTCGAGCAGGTCGCGGTCGAGTTCGGTCGCGCGGTGCGCGAAGCTGAGCACCCGCAACTGATGCCGGGGAATCCGGACGTAGCCGTCGCGCGGCGCGCGGTTCTGCGAGATGACGGGCATATTCGATATAAGGTTCGACGATTTTCCGATAAGGATGATTTGGATTGCCAACTAAAATCGCGAGTATGTAAACACATCGGCGCGCGGGCAACTGTCAGATCTGGCAGGAGAGGGTTTTTGCGTAATCAATTGCGGACGCAATTGATGAGGGCGTTGCCGCAAAAACAAAACCCCACGTTCCGGGGAACGTGGGGTCGAAGCCGATGCGCGGGGTGCCGCGCGTGGCGTGCCGGTCAGGCGAGCGCGGCGCGCGCCGCGGCGATGGCCGCGCGCACCTGGTCCGGCGCGGTGCCGCCCGGATGATTGCGGCTCGCCACCGAGCCTTCGAGGGTCAGGTAGCCGAACACGTCGTCGCCGAGCAGATGCGCGACGTTCGGCAGATCCTGCTTCATCTGTTCGAGCGACAGATCGGCCAGGTCGATGCCGCGGTCGTCGCAGATCTTCACGGCGTGCGCGACGGCTTCGTGCGCGTCGCGGAACGGCAGGCCGCGCTTGACGAGGTAGTCGGCGAGGTCGGTGGCGGTCGAGAAGCCCTGCAGCGCGGCGGCGCGCATCGCGTCGGCCTTCACCGTGATGCCGGCCACCATTTCGGCGAAGATCCGCAGCGTGTCGGCGACGGTGTCGACCGTGTCGAACAGCGGCTCCTTGTCTTCCTGGTTGTCCTTGTTGTACGCGAGCGGCTGGCCCTTCATCAGCGTCAGCAGCGCCATCAGATGGCCGTTCACGCGGCCCGTCTTGCCGCGTGCGAGCTCGGGCACGTCCGGGTTCTTCTTCTGCGGCATGATCGACGAGCCGGTGCAGAAGCGGTCGGCGATGTCGATGAAGCCGACGCGCGGGCTCATCCACAGCACGAGTTCTTCCGAGAAGCGCGACACGTGCGTCATGACCAGCGCGGCCGCGGCCGTGAATTCGATCGCGAAATCGCGATCCGACACGGCGTCGAGCGAGTTCGCGCAGATGCCGTCGAAGCCGAGCGTGGCGGCCACGGCGTGACGGTCGATCGGGTAGCTGGTGCCGGCCAGCGCGGCGGCGCCGAGCGGCAGGCGGTTCACGCGCGCGCGGCAGTCGCGCATGCGGCCGGCGTCGCGCGTGAACATTTCCACGTAGGCGAGCAGGTGATGGCCGAACGTGACGGGTTGCGCGACCTGCAGGTGCGTGAAGCCCGGCATGATCGTCGCGGCATGCTGCTCGGCGAGGTCGAGCAGGGCGCCGCGCAGGTCGGTCAGCAGGCCGCCGATGCGGTCGATTTCGCCGCGCAGCCACAGGCGGATGTCGGTGGCCACCTGATCGTTGCGCGAGCGGCCCGTGTGCAGGCGCTTGCCGGCGTCGCCGATCAGCGCGGTCAGGCGCGCTTCGATGTTGAGGTGGACGTCTTCGAGATCGAGCTGCCATTCGAATTCGCCGCGCTCGATTTCGCCCTGGATCTGCGCCATGCCGCGCTCGATCGCGGCGAGATCGTCGGCGCTGATGATCTGCTGCGCGGCGAGCATCTTCGCGTGCGCGAGCGAGCCGGCGATGTCGACGAGGGCCAGGCGCTTGTCGAAGAACACCGACGACGTGTAGCGCTTGACCAGCTCCGACATCGGTTCCGAGAAGCGGGCCGACCAGGCCTCGCCCTTTTTGTGCAATTGGGACGTCATGGCGATTCGTAAGGAGAGTGAAGCGGCGGGAGCCGCAGAGCAGATGCGGATTCTAGCATTCGGCGGCGCGCCGCCCGGCTCGTGGCGGGGCCGGCGTGGGGTGTGCAGCGGTGTGCGGCGCGATCGCGCGCCTCGGCGCTTACGGCGCGCCTGCCGGCGGGCCGGGAATCAGCATCACGAATTTGAGGTCTTCGCGGTGGGCGGGCTTCAGCGTGGTTTGCTGATAGACGACGCGGCCGTCGCGCGGATGGTCGAACGCCCGTTCGCCGCCTTCGCGCTCGACCACGTCCTGCGACGCCCAGTAGTGCGCGAACGCCTCGCTGCCGGCCACCAGCGCGTCGATCAGCGTGCGGGTGGGCGCGTCGTTCAGGTGGCGGATCGAATCGGCACGGAATTCGGCCACCAGCCGGCGGGCCCGCGTATCCCAGTCGACGATCAGCGTGCGCGCGGCCGGCGACAGGAACGTGAAGCGCAGCAGGTTGCGATCCTGGCTGTCGTTGCCGCCGCCGCTGTCGTCCGGCTGGTCGAGCCAGCCCGTGAACAGCGCGGAGGCCGGCTCGTTCCAGGCCAGCGCGTTCCATTGGCGATCGAGCACATAGGCCGGCGCGGCGACCAACTGCACGGCGGTGACCAGCGTGTCGGGCACGTCGGCGGTGGCCAGCTCCGGCTCGGCCGGGTCGCGCTGCGCGGCCAGCTCGAACAGATAGGCACGCTCGGCGCGCGACAGGCGCAGCGCCACGGCGATCCGGGCCAGCGCGTCGGCGGAGGCCGATACCTGCCGGCCTTGCTCGATCCAGGTGTACCAGGTGGGGCTGACGCCGCAGAGCTGCGCGACTTCCTCGCGGCGCAGGCCCGGCGTGCGCCGGCGCGGGCCGGGCGGCAGGCCGACGGCTTCGGGCGTCAGGCGCTCGCGGTGGGCGCGGATGAAATCGCCGAGCGCGCGGGCGGGCGTGGCGTCGAGCGGGGGCGGGGCGGAACGGGACGGACTCATCGGATCGCGATGCGGCGGACGAAAACGGGCGGATCGGTAAAGCGTCGGCGGGAAACTGGCCGGCGGGCCGGATGACGGGTGCCGCGGATACCAGGATAGCGTCTGGGCGGGTCATGGTACCGGGGCGAGCGCCATTGTAACGGCTCGCCGGCGCGGCTGCCGCGTGGCGCTGTCACGTTTGGGCCTGGCGTTACGCCCGCTGTCGCGATTCCCGGCGGCGCCGCAATGAAAAACGGCGCGGACACCGTTGCCGATGTCCGCGCCGTGGCGCAGCTTGTCGTGTCGCGCGCGGTGGCGCGAAGCCGAACCGCCGCGCGCGCGTTCGCAACTCAGCCGGTGTTGCGCAGGCCGGCCGCGATGCCGTTGATGCTCAGGTGAATCCCGCGGCGCACACGCGCGTTGGTGTCGCCGGCGCGGTGGCGCTTGAGCAGTTCGACCTGCAGGTGATTGAGCGGGTCGAGATACGGGAAGCGGTTCTTGATCGAACGCGCCAGCAGCGGATTGGCCGCGAGCCGCGCCTCGTGCCCGGTGATCTGGGCCAGCGCCGCGGCCGTGCGTTCCCACTCGGCCACGATCCGCCCGAACACCTGCTTGCGCAGCTTGCGGTCGGCCACCAGCTCGGCGTAGCGCGAGGCCACGGCCAGGTCGGTCTTGGCCAGCACCATGTCCATGTTCGACAGCAGATGCGAGAAGAACGGCCAGGTCTTGTTCATCTTCTGCAGCAGCGCGAGGCGCTTGGTGCGTTCTGCGTCGTTCGCGGCGCCGTCGAGATAGGCGGCGAACGCGCTGCCGAAGCCGTACCAGCCCGTCAGCAGCAGGCGGCACTGGCCCCACGAGAAGCCCCACGGAATCGCGCGCAGATCCTCGATCTTGCGGTTCTTCGCGTCTTGCAGCTTGCGCGAGGCCGGGCGGCTGCCGATGTTCAGCTCGGCGATTTCGCTGATCGGCGTCGACGCGAAGAAGTAATCCTTGAAGCCCGGGGTTTCGTAGACGAGCGCGCGATACGCGGCCATCGCCGCGTCCGACAGCGTCTGCATCGCCGCCTCGAACGCCGGCAATTGCGCCGGGGCGTTGTTGCGCGGCAGCAGCGACGCTTCGAGCGTGGCGGCCACCACCGTTTCGAGGTTGCGTCGGCCGATTTCCGGATTCGCGAACTTGCTGGCGATCACCTCGCCCTGCTCGGTCAGGCGGATCTGGCCGTTCACCGTGCCCGGCGGCTGCGACAGGATCGCCTGATAGGTCGGGCCGCCGCCGCGGCCGACCGTGCCGCCCCGGCCGTGGAACAGGCGCAGCTTGATGTCGTGGCCGCTGAACAGTTCGACCAGCGCGAGTTCGGCGTGATACAGCTCCCAGTTGGACGTCAGGAAGCCGCCGTCCTTGTTGCTGTCCGAGTAGCCGAGCATGACTTCCTGCTCGCCGCCCTGATGGGCCACCATTGCCGCGGCGCCCGGCAGCGCGAAGTAGTCGCGCATGATCTCCGGGGCATTGCGCAGGTCGGCGATGGTTTCGAACAGCGGAATCACCATCAGGCTGTGCTTCGCGTCGCCGTGCGCGCCGAACGTGCCGTCGAGCAGGCCGGTTTCCTTTTGCAGCAGCAGCACTTCGACCAGATCCGACACCGTTTCGGTGTGCGAGATGATGTAGTTGCGCACGGCGCGCGCGCCGAACTGGGCGCGCACTTCGCGGGCCTTCTCGAGCACGCCGAGTTCGCTGGTTGCCAGCTCGGAGTATTCGAGATAAGGAATGCGCAACGGGCGCGGGTCGGCCAGGGCCGCCAGCAGCACGCGCAGCTTGTCGGCTTCGCTCAGTGCGGCGTAATCGGCCTCGACGCCGGCGCGCGCGAACAGCTCGGCGATCACGGCCTCGTGGATGTCCGAGCTCTGGCGCAGGTCGATGCTGGCCAGATGGAAGCCGAACACCTCGGCGGCGCGCACCAGCGGCGCGAGGCGCGGCGTGGCGAGCGACGCGCCGTGGTGCGCGATCAGCGATTCGTGCAGCACGCGCAGATCGCGCGCGAACGCTTCGGAATCCGGGTACGGCGTGGCGCGCACGGGCGGAGCGCCACGGCCGGCGCTCCGCACGGCCACCGCTCCTTCCGCCGACCGCACGCGCGCGCTCCCTCCCGATC
>NZ_JAAGPF010000012.1 GCF_017104645.1 Burkholderia sp. Ac-20379 | reverse complement strand
GTGCTGGCCGCCCAGCCCGCGCCGCGCCCGGCCCAGCCGCAACGCGGCGCGCCCGAGGCCGGTTGAGCGGCGGATTGCGGGGCGCACGGTTTCGGGGGCCATACGCGGCCGCCCGAAACTCGCTATAGTTCGTCGCCAGAATCAGGCCGCATCGACACGACAGCGGCCGACGCGACGAACGAGGTCCCCCGTTGAGCGATATCCCGTTTCACTGCACGTCCTGCGGCAATTGCTGCCAGGATCTGCGCCTGCCCGTCACGCCCGCCGAAGCCCGCACCTGGCTCGAACGCGGCGGCCGCGTCGACATCCTCTGCGAAGCCGTGCCCTGGCTCGCCGAACCCGAACCCGACAACGCCTTCGGCCACTACAAGCGCGGCCGCAGCTTCGCCGCCGCGAGCGGCTCGCTGCCGATTCGCGTGGACGTGACGCTGGCCGCCTCGTTCACCGGCCCGTGCCCGAACCTCGACGACGCGATGCGCTGCACGGCCTATGAGATCCGGCCGATGGTGTGCCGCGTCTATCCGGCCGAGATGAATCCGTTCCTGCCGCTCGTGCCCGCCAACAAGGGCTGCCCGCCCGAGGCCTGGGAATCCGCGCAGCCGCTGATCGCCGGCGGCGTGATCGTCGACGCCACCGCGCGCGAGGCCGCCGAGCGCAGCCGCGTCGAGCAGGCGCGCGCCGCGCCGGCCAAGCGGGCGATCTGCGAGGCGCTCGGCATCAGTCAGGCATCGGTGTCGAACGAGGGCTTCCTGATCCTGTCGCCGGAGCCGGCGCAACTGCTCGGCGTGCTGCACGCGCTGCCCGCCGAACTGATCGACACCGCGCACGATGCGGGCGACGCCGCCGCCGACACGCCGTCCGCCGCCGACTGGACGCTCGTGACCAACCGCCAGCAAACCGCCGACGCGCTCGCGCAGGTCGGCGCGAGCGGCACGCTCGACCGCGCGCAGCCGCCCGGCGCGTTCCTCTACCTCGGGATGTTCGACGCGTCCTGAGCATCGCCGGGCCGCCGTTGCGCGGCCCGGTTCTCCCTCGGCGGGCGTTCGCTCCGCCGCGCCTGCCGCCTTTCCCCGCCTGGCTTCCCCGATGTGACGCGCATCTTGCGCCACGGCCCGCGCACGCCTGTCGTTCCTCGTTCGAGCGGGAAGGACGGCACGCGTCCGTCCTTCGTCTAGGGGTAAACGCAAATTAAATTAAACGTAATGAGTTATACAATGCGTAAAAATTTGCTGAGGCGAGCGCATGTCGCGCACCGCCAGACCGGAGATCGAAATGACCTTGGATTTGAGCCGACCGGGCGAAACCGGTTACCAGCCGGGCTTCGCGAACCACTTCGCGACCGAGGCGCTGCCGGGCGCGCTGCCCGAGGGGCGCAACTCGCCGCAGCGCGCGCCGTACGGGCTGTACGCCGAGCAGTTGTCGGGCACGGCGTTCACCGCGCCGCGCGCCCACAACCGCCGCAGCTGGCTGTACCGGATCCGCCCGGCCGCCGTGCATCTGCCGTTCGAGCCGCTCGAGCGCGCCCGCCCGCTCGTTTCGGAGTTCGCGGCCGATTCGGCCGACGTGCCGCCCACGCCGCCGAACCAGTTGCGCTGGGATCCGCTGCCGATGCCCGCCGAGCCGACCGATTTCATCGACGGCTGGGTGACGATGGCCGGCAACGGCTCGGCCGCCGCGATGAACGGCTGTGCGATCCACGTGTACGCCGCGAACCGCTCGATGCAGGACCGTTTCTTCTACAGCGCCGACGGCGAGCTGCTGATCGTGCCGCAGCAGGGCCGCCTGTTCATCGCCACCGAGCTGGGCCGGATCGATGTCGAGCCGCAGCAGATCGTGCTGATTCCGCGCGGCGTGCGCTTCACCGTGGCGCTGCCGGACGGCGAGGCGCGCGGCTATATCTGCGAGAACTTCGGCCAGGCGCTGCAACTGCCCGACCTCGGCCCGATCGGCTCGAACGGCCTCGCCAACCCGCGCGATTTCGAAACGCCGCAGGCCGCCTACGAGGATCGCGAGGGCGATTTCGAACTGGTGGCCAAGCTCAACGGCCGGCTCTGGCGCGCGAAGATCGGCCATTCGCCGCTCGACGTGGTGGCCTGGCACGGCAACTTCGCGCCGTGCCGCTACGACCTGCGCCGCTTCAACACGATCGGCTCGATCAGCTTCGATCACCCCGATCCGTCGATCTTCCTGGTGCTGCAATCGCCGAGCGACACGCCGGGCGTGGACACCATCGATTTCGTGATCTTCCCGCCGCGCTGGCTCGCGGCCGAGGACACGTTCCGCCCGCCCTGGTTCCACCGCAACGTCGCGAGCGAGTTCATGGGGCTCGTGCACGGCGCGTACGACGCGAAGGCCGACGGCTTCGTGCCGGGCGGCGCGAGCCTGCACAACTGCATGTCGGGCCATGGGCCGGATGCGGGCACGTTCGAGAAGGCGTCGGCGTCCGACACCTCGACGCCGCACAAGGTGGGCGACACGATGGCGTTCATGTTCGAGACCCGCACGCTGATCCGCCCGACGCGCTTCGCGCTCGACACGTCCCAATTGCAGGCGAACTACTACCGCTGCTGGCAAGACCTCACGAAACACTTCAATCCGGAGCAACGATGACCGCCGTAACCGACCTCAACGACACGCTCGCGCCCTCGCTGCGCAGTTGGCTCGACTCGGCGAACGCCGCCGGTTGCGATTTCCCGATCCAGAACCTGCCGTTCGGCATCTTCAGCGACGCGAAATCGGCACAGCCGCGCGCGGGCGTGGCGCTCGGCGACGCGATCGTCGACCTGACCGCGCTGGCGCAGGCCGGCCTGCTCGCGGTGCCCGGCGCCGATGCGCACACCGTGTTCGACGCGCCCACGCTGAACGCCTTCATCGCGCTCGGCCGCGATGCGTGGCGCGCGGTGCGCGTGCAACTGAGCGCGCTGTTCGAGCGCGACAACCCGCAACTGCGCGACGATGCGGCGCTGCGCGAGCGCGTGCTGACCGGGATGGCCGGCGCGACGCTGCATCTGCCGGTGGCGATTCCGGGCTACACCGATTTCTATTCGTCGAAGGAGCACGCGACCAACATCGGCTCGATGTTTCGCGATCCGAAGAATGCGCTGCTGCCGAACTGGTCGGAGATGCCGATCGGCTACAACGGCCGCGCCTCGTCGGTGGTGGTCAGCGGCACGCCGGTGCGCCGCCCGCTCGGCCAGCTTAAATTGCCCGACCAGGAGCGCCCGGTGTTCGGCGCGTGCCGCCGGCTCGACATCGAGCTCGAAACGGGCTTCGTGATCGGCCAGGCCACGGCGCTCGGCGAGCCGGTGGCGTGCGAGCAGGCCGAGGCGCACATCTTCGGCATGGTGCTGCTCAACGACTGGAGCGCGCGCGACATCCAGCAATGGGAATACGTGCCGCTCGGGCCGTTCAATTCGAAGACGTTCGCCACCACCATCTCGCCGTGGATCGTCACGCTCGACGCGCTCGAACCGTTCCGCGTCGCGCAGCCGCGGCAGGAGCCGCAACCGCTGCCGTACCTGCGCCACGCGGGCGAGCACGGCTTCGACATCCGCCTCGAGGTGCTGCTGCAACCGGAAGGCGCGAGCGAGGCCACCGTGATCAGCCGCACCAACTTCCGGCACATGTACTGGTCGATGGCGCAACAGCTTGCACATCACACCGTGTCGGGCTGCAACACGCGGGTGGGCGACCTGATGGGCTCGGGCACCATCAGCGGGCCGGAGAAGGATGCCTACGGCAGCCTGCTGGAACTGACCTGGGGCGGCAAGGCGCCGCTCGCGCTGAACGGCGGCGGCACGCGCAGCTTCATCGAGGACGGCGACACGCTGACGCTGGCCGGCCACTGCCAGGGCGACGGCTACCGGATCGGCTTCGGGCCGTGCGTCGGCACGATCCTGCCGGCGCTGGCCGGCATTCCGGGCGGCGTGGGCGTGGCCGACGGAGCGCGCAGCGATGGCTGATCTCACGCTGCATACGTATTTCCGCAGCTCGGCGTCGTATCGCGTGCGCATCGCGCTGAACCTGAAGGGGCTCGACTACGCGCAGGCGCCCGTGCATCTGGTGCGCGGCGGCGGCGAGCAACTGGGCGAGGCGTATCGCGCGATCCATCCCGACGGCCTCGTGCCCGCGCTGATCGACGGCGATGCGCCGCCGCTCGTGCAGTCGCTCGCCATCGTCGAGTATCTCGACGAGTGCCATCCCGAGCCGCCGCTGCTGCCGGCCGCGCCGCGCGATCGCGCGTTCGTGCGCTCGGTGGCGTTGCAGGTGGCCTGCGAGATCCATCCCGTCGACAACCTGCGCGTGCTTTCCTATCTGAAGGGCACGCTCGGCGTGAGCGACGCGCAGAAAAGCGCGTGGTATGCGCACTGGATCGAGGTGGGGTTCACGTCGCTCGAACGGCGGCTCGCGGCCGATCCGCGCGTGGGCCGCTGCGTGTTCGGCGATACGCCGGGGCTGGCCGATCTGTGCCTCGTGCCGCAAATCTGGAATGCGAAGCGTTTTGCCGTGCCGCTCGAGGCGTATCCCACGCTGATGCGCCTGTACGCGCATGCCTCGGCCCTGCCCGCGTTCGCCGCGGCCGAGCCGTCGGTGCAGCCCGATGCGGAGCCGCCGCCCGCGCGTTGATCCGGCGATTCGCGGTGGTTCCGCCACGCGGCGCGATGCTTCGGCTCGCGCCGCGTGTGCGTTTACGGCTACGGTTATGGCTGCGGTTACGGCTGCGTTTCGGGCGGCCGATACGGTTTTCCTCCACTCGTGACGCCAAGTCATCGATGTCCTGACGGCCAGGCCATTCGTCGGCGCGCGGCTGCGGCGTACGCTTCGGTCGGTCGCATGCAGCACGCCTCGCGTGCCATGCGTTCCCAGGCAAAAACGTTCAGCGATCCGGAGGAATGAACCATGTATGCAGTGACTGGCATCAGCGGCAAGGTGGGTGGCGAAGTGGCGCGTGCGCTGCTGGCGGCGGGACAACCGGTGCGCGCCGTGCTGCGCGACGCGGCGAAGGCGGCGCGCTGGGCGGCGCTCGGTTGCGAGATCGCGATCGCCGAGATCGACGATGCGGCCGCGTTGACGCGCGCGTTCAGCGGCGCCACGGGCGTGTTCCTGATGACGCCGCCGAACTACGATCCCGCACCGGGCTTCCCGGAAACGGTGGCGACCGGCGCCGCCGTGCGCACGGCGATCGAGGCGGCGCGGCCGGGCAAGGTGGTGTTCCTGTCCACCGTCGGCGCGCATGTGGAGGAACCGAACCTGCTCAACAACTCGAAGATGACCGAAGCGACGCTGCGCACGCTGAGCGTGCCGGTCGGCCTGTTGCGCGCCGGCTGGTTCATGGAAAACGCCGCGTGGGATGTGGCGGCGGCGCGCACGGGCGTGGTGCCGTCGTTCCTGCAGCCGCTCGATCATCCGATCCCGATGGTGGCGACGGCCGACATCGGCCGCCATGCGGCAAGCATGTTGCGCGAGCATTGGGACGGCGTGCGCGTGGTCGAGCTCGAAGGCCCGCGCCGCTACAGCGCAGACGACATCGCCGCGGGCTTCGCCGCCGCGCTCGGACACGCCGTGCGGATGGAGCCGGTACCGCGCGACACGTGGGAGGCGCTGTTCCGCTCGCAGGGCATGCAGCATCCGCTGCCGCGCATGCGCATGGTGGACGGCTTCAACGAAGGCTGGATCGATTTCGAGGGTGCGGGCTGCGAGCATCGCGTGGGCGAGGTCGAGCTCGATACCGTGCTCGCCGGCCTGGTGGCGCGCTGAGCGGCGCGGCGCAGCCGTATCGTTCGGAATCCGTTATGTTGAACGCCTTCGCTAGAGGAGCCGCCATGCAACGCATCTTCATCACCGGGTCGGCCGACGGGCTCGGCCTGATGGCCGCGCAATTGCTGGCCGATCAGGGGCATCGCGTCGTGCTGCATGCCCGCAACGCCGCGCGGGCCGACGCGGCGCGCCGGCACTGTCCGGCCGCCGAAGCCGTGGTGACGGGCGATGTCGCCACGCTCGATGCGATGCGCGAGGTGGCCGGGCAAGCCAACGCGCTGGGCCGCTTCGATGCGGTGATCCACAACGTGGCCGTCGGCTATCGCGAGCCGCGCGTGGAGACCGCCGACGGGCTGCCGCACGTGTTCGCCGTCAACGTGCTCGCGCCGTACGTGCTCACCGCACTGATGCAGCGCCCGCAGCGGCTCGTGTATCTGAGCTCGGGCATGCATCACGGCACGCGCGCCGCGCTCGACGATCTGGAATGGACGCGGCGGCGCTGGGCCGGCGCGCAGGCCTACGCGGAGAGCAAGCTGTACGACGTGCTGCTCGCGTTCGCGGTGGCGCGCCGCTGGCCCGAGGTGCTGTCGAACGCGCTGGAGCCGGGCTGGGTGCCGACGCGCATGGGCGGCCCCGGCGCGCCCGACGATCTCGATCAGGCGCATCGCACGCAGGCCTGGCTCGCGGCCGGCGACGACGCGAACGCGCGCGTCACCGGGCAGTATTTCTTCCATCGCAAGCTGCGCCGGCCCGATCCGGTCACGCACGACACCGGCGTGCAAACCGCTTTGCTCGACGCCTGCGAGCGCCTGTCGGGCATTGCCTTGCCCGATTGAACGCCGCGTTCGCGGGCGGCGGCGGGGCGATTGTTTAGTCCTGCCGCCTAAAAAATTGGTGCTGTCACAATCATCGGCTAGAATAGCGGCTTGTCTTAGGGGAGTAGTCTGCTTTGCCGCCCCGGCGAAGCGCCGACGTCAACATATTTGACCTGAACCGGTCATGGCGTCGGCAGCCGTGTTGTCCCACGGCCTGGCGAGACCTATGACGTTCCTTCCTCCCGGGCCGGGCTGGAAGGCAGCGTCATGGTTGCGTCGCCCGGCCCGTGGAGATAACAACAGATGTCCCTCAATCCCTCCTGCCGTAGTGCCGTCGTCGTTGCGGGGTGCCCGCGATGATCCTGACGTTCGTCCTGTTGCTGGCCGCGGCCGGCATCATCTACTTTTCCTGCGAAACCTTCGTCAACGGCGTGGAATGGCTCGGCCAGAAGCTGAACCTGACGCAGACCGCCACCGGCACGATCCTCGCCGCGTTCGGCACCGCCTTGCCCGAGAGCGTCGTCACGCTGGTGGCCGTGGCGTTCGGCAATACGCCGGCCACCAAGGAGATCGGCGTGGGCGCCGCGATCGGCGGCCCGCTCGCGCTGAGCACCGTGGCCTACGCCGTGGTCGGCATTTCGCTGCTCGCGGTGGCGAAGCGCCTGGGCCGTGCGAGCGAGGTGCAGGCCAACACCGCGCAACTGCGCCGCGACCAGCTGTGGTTCCTCGCGATCTTCGTCGTGAAGATCGGCGTGGGCCTCGTGGTGTTCCAGTACAAGCCGCTGCTCGGCATCGCGTTTCTCGCGGCCTATGCCGTGTATTGCTGGCGCGAACTGACGGCCGAAGGCGATGGCGGCGAGCACGGCGAGCTCGAACCGCTGATGCTGCGCCCGCGCTCGGACAACCCGGCGCTCGGCTGGGTGCTGTTGCAGACGCTCGGCGCGCTGGTGGTGATCTTCGCCGCGTCGCATCTGTTCGTGAATCAGATCGAAGCGGTGGGACCGTGGCTCGGCATGAGCCCGCAATTGACGGCGCTGCTGTTCAGCCCGATCGCCACCGAGCTGCCCGAAATCATGAACGCGGTGATCTGGGTGCGGCAGGGCAAGGAGCGGCTCGCGCTGGCCAACATCAGCGGCGCGATGATGATCCAGGCGACGATTCCGACCGCGTTCGGGCTGTTCTTCACGCCGTGGCATCTGGCGACGCCGTCGATCCTGGCCGCCGTGATGACGGCCATCGCGATCGTGTATCTGCAGTTCGTGTTTCGCGCCTCGCGCGTCAACAGCCGCCTGCTGACCTGTGTCGGTGCGTTGTATGCGGTGTTTGCGGGGCTGCTGGTCGTGATCTGATGCGTGTTACGCCGCCGGGCCGTCGCGCGCCGAGGGGGGCGGGCGGTGGCTGGGCGGCGTGCCTGCCCGCCTGGCCCGCAAACCAAGGGGACGCCGCCATGATCGAATTGCTCGAACCGTTTTCCCGCCGAATGGCGGAAGACCTGCTTTCCGTCTTCCCGAACTGGCGCGGCCATCTTTCCGGATTCGTCGAATCCGGAGCGCACTACCTCAAGATTCAGGTGCCGCCGCCCTAGGGATCGGCAGGCGGCCCATTGGCGATCCACGTGACGGACGAGCAGGACGTGATGGTCTGCTACGCGTCGACGCACGGGCATTTCTCGTCCGTGTCGGGCACGGCGGATGAACCGGGCGGCGCGATCCGGTTCATCCGCGAGATCCTCGATGAACAGCGCGCCCTGGTTTCATACATTTGGCTCGGCGACCCGGCGATGCCGCAAGGGTTCGTTGCCGATCGATGGTATCCGGCCGACCGGATACCCGCCGCGAATCATGAGTATCCCTACACGACCTCGATGCGCGTTCGCTCCTGGAAGGGCACGTACGACACGACGTTCGACGCGCCTTATATCCGGGACACGCCGCAGCGCGATTGACGCCGCATCCCCTCACTGCCGTTCCGGCACCGCCTCGTTGCAACCCGGCTTGTCGAACAACGCGGCCATCCCGCACGCCGACGCATACATGCGCCCGCTCGAATGGGCGATGCCGGGCGCTTCGAGCACATGCTGATGCGTGTTCGGATCGAGCATGTGGATATAGGCGTCGTAGGCCAGCCCGCGAGCGTAGCGCGTGAGCCCCTGCGCATCGGCCTCGCAGTTGTGTCCGACTGCATCCTCGTCCGGCGAATTGTCGGCAGTGCCGAGCAGGTACACGACATCGCGCTTCAGATAGCGGGCCTGCACCGCCTCGGCCGTGGCCGGCGCGCCCGCGTACGGCGGCACGCCGGAGCCCAGGCCGTAGTTCCAGCGCTCGAACCTCGGGCATTGTTTCGCGTCGAACGGCGCGAACGCGCCGTCGGAGCCGGGCCGCACATCGGTGAAATAGAGGTAGGTCGCGGGGTTGGCCACCACGTAGCGGAGATGGATCGGCGCACTGCCCAGATCGGCCTCGCCGCGCCCGAGCGCCGCGTAGCGCTGCACGTATTGTCCGCCCGCCGAATGCCCGGCCAGCACGATCATGCGCAGGTTGGGAAACAGCGTGCGGTTGGCGAGGCGCTTGAAAATTTCGTCGACGATCTCGAACGAACTGATCGCGACCGGGCCGGTTGACAGCCGGGCGCGCGGCCAGTCGTCTTCGCGCCAGCGGAGCATGGTGTCCGGCAAGCGATGCGCCGCAATATCCTTCGCAGTCAGAAATTGCGGCGTGATCAGCAACGCATCGCGCGCACTGGGGCCGGCGATCCGGGCCGCGTACTCGCCCGAGGTCAGATCGCGGCGCGGCCATCCCGGGATCACGATGACGGCGCGCGTGATGCCGGGCTGCGGCTGCGTCCAGTCGCGCGACACCGCGATCGGCACCTGAACCGTGCCGGAGGGCGTGGCCAGTTCCAGCCGCCCGGGCTGCACGATCGGCACCGGGGTGTGCACGACGTCGCGCTCGCGCATCGCCGGGGCGGCGGCTGGCGTATCGGCCTGCGCCGCCGGGGCCGCCCAGGCCAACGTCGCGGCGAACATCAGGGGCAGGGCGCGGATGAAGCTTCGTTGCGGATGCACGCGTTGTCTCCTCGGTTTCCATCGATCTTGTTCATCAGGAAACGAAGCCGGAGGCGATCGCGTTGACCGGTTCGGGCTCCCAGGCGAGCGCTGCGATTTACGGCGCGTTACAGGCGTGACGCCACCTGCGCCCGGCCGGCATCCATGCCGCAGGCCGCAAAACATCTGAACATTCGGAGCCGCCGGCGACCGGCGGCCGGAACCATCCGGCTCTCGAAACGCCCCCACGCCACCGGCAAGGCTTTCACCTTCATTTCGTTAGTCTTAACGATTCGTTGACATTCCCCTCCCTAAAATCCGTACCGCAAACAACAATCATTTGTATTTACAACGGAAGGGTAAGCATGTTGCCGTATCGGGGAAGGGGTAAGCGTCCGTCGGGGTTGCTGACAGGCATGCTGGGCGCGACGCTCGGCATCGCGGTGATGTCGGGCGCGCAGGCCCAGGCGCAACCGGCTGCGGAGCCGGGCGGGGCGGCCAATACGGCGCAATCGAAGGCTACTGCCAACGCCGCCAACGCCGCGGCGCCGGCCCAGGCCGCTCCGGCCACCCCATCGGCCACGCCGCCCACCGCCGCGCTGCCGGCGGTTTCCGTGCGCGAATCCCGCTCGTCCTACCAGACCGAATTCGTCCGCTCCGAGCAGTTCACGCAGCCGATCCTCGACATGGCGCAGAGCGTGGCCGTGATCCCGAAGAAGGTGCTCGAGGAGCAGCAGGCGCAGAGCCTGCAGGACATCCTGCGCAACGTGCCGGGCATCACGTTCACGTCGGGCGAGGGCAATCTCGGCTGGGGCGACATGTTCACGATTCGCGGCTTCTCGTCGGAACAGAGCTTCACGGCCGACGGCATTCGCGACGCGGGCCTGGCGAGCCGCATGGACACGTTCAACACCGAGAGCGTCGAGGTGTTCAAGGGCACCGGCTCGATCGAATCGGGCGTGGCCGCGCCGGGCGGCAGCGTCAACCTGATCACCAAGGAAGCGCATCTGGGCGACGCCTATCATCTGCAGGGATCGCTTGGCAGTGCGAGCTACCGGCGCGTCACGGCCGACCTCAACAAGCAGCTCAACGACACCACGGCGCTGCGGCTGAACCTGATGCGCCACAGCAACGACGTCGACGGCCGCGCGGTCACGAACTACGACCGCTGGGGCGTGGCGGGCTCGCTGGCGATGGGGCTGGGCACGCCCACCACGGTGACGATCGACTACCTGCACCAGCACGACGACAACGTGCCCGACGGCGGCATTCCGATCCAGCGCGGCACGGGCGGCTCGCCGATGCCGGGCGTGGCGCGCAACGCCTGGTACGGCGATCCGAACCTGTACACGGATCGCACCGAAACCAATCGCGTGACGGTGAAGGCGGCGCACAACGTCAACGACAACGTGCGCATCTCCAACATCACGCGCTGGGAGCAGACCGATCGCGTGACGGTGCTCGCGCCGGCGCGCTTCAACAGCACGGCCGGCACCTCGCTCGGCTACGTGGGCACCGGCCCGCTGATCGCGAGCGCCTCGGGCGTGCAGTCGTACAGCGGCTACGCGCTCGACCCGAACATGAGCGGGCTGGCGGTGATGCGCGGCAACAACTACGGCACCTCGAAGCGCTACGACATCGTTGCGAACGAAACCAATTTGAACCTCGCGTTCGACACGGGCCACATCCATCACGACGTGGTGGCGGGCGCGGAGTTCTATCACGAGCGCTACGGCGACCTGACGCGCACGGTGATCGGGCCGGCGACCAACCCGGTGATGTCGCTCGCCAATTCGTACGGCACCAGCATGGGCGCGGTGCCGACCGAGGAAAGCGGCGCGGGCGACTACTCGGCGGTGACGGACGGCGGCGTCTACCTGCGCGACACGGTCACGCTCACGCCGAAGTGGATCGTCGACGGCGCGATCCGCTACGACCGTTTCTCGGTCAAGCAGGTGAACGGCGCGGCCAACGCGCACACCATCGCGCGCAGCAACGACGGCGCCTGGAGCGGCCGCGCGGGCATCACCTACAAGCCGGTGCCGTTCGGCAGCATTTACGCGTCGTACAGCCAGGCCACGCAGCCGTCGGCGGTGGGCGGCACGACCAACAACGTGATCTACGGCGACACCACCAGCCAGAGCGTCAAGCCGGCCACGGCCAAGACCTGGGAGGTCGGCACCAAGTGGGATCTGTTCGATCGCCGCCTGTCGCTGACGGGCGCGCTGTTCCGCACCGAACTCAGCGATTCGTGGGATTACGGCGACAGCACCACCACCGTGGTGCGCCAGTTGCCGCCGAAGCGCGTGGACGGCATCGAGCTCGGCATGTCGGGCAACATCACCGATAAATGGTCGGCGTTCGCGGGCTTCGCCGGCATGCGCGGGCGCATCACGAAGGGCGCGAACGAAGGCGCGCGCCCCGGCAACGTGCCGAACGCCACGTTCAATCTGTGGACGTCGTACCAGGTCACGCCGAAGTTCGGCGTCAGCTACGGCGTGCAGTACGTCGGCACGCGCCGCTACACCGACAACGCCTACGTCGGCGGCCAGAACAACAACAGCAGCACGGTGAACGGCGCGAACGGCAAGCACCCGGTGTACGTGGCCGACAACGAGAAGGCCCCGGCGTTCTGGCTGCACTCGCTGGCCGCGCGCTACGAGGTCAACAAGCATCTGTCGGTGAGCCTCAACGTGCAGAACCTGTTCAACAAGTTCTACTATTCGGCGATCGGCGCGTCGCTCGACGGCTATCAGATCTACGGCGTGCCCGGCGCGGGCCGCACGGTGCTGATGACGGCCGACGTGAAGTTCTAGGCGTACAAGACGTCATGCAGGCGCGCGGCGGCTCCGTTTCACGAGGCCGCCGCGCAACGCATTGCGGCAACGGGAGAGCAATCATGATGGTGGAAGTGCCGGGCGTGTTCAGCCCGGAAGAAGCGGCGGCGATCGCGGCGCGGCTGCGCGCGGCCGATTGGGTGGACGGGCGCGTCACGGCCGGCGTGCAATCGCAGCGCGTGAAGGACAACCGTCAGTTGTCCGGCGACGATCCGCTCGCGCGCGAGGTGGGCGACGAGATCATCCGGCGGCTCGCGCAGCACGCGGTGTTCATGTCGGCCGCGCTGCCGAAGAAGATCTACCCGCCGCTGTTCAACAGCTATGCGGGCGGTGAAGCGTTCGGATTCCATATCGACAACGCCGTGCGCGGCATCCGCGAATCGCGCGAGCGCGTGCGCACCGACCTGTCGGCGACGCTGTTCCTGTGCGAGCCGGACACGTACGACGGCGGCGAACTGATCGTGCGCGACACGTTCGGCGAGCAGCGCGTCAAGCTCAAGGCGGGCGACATGATCCTGTATCCGGGGTCGAGCGTGCATCGCGTCGCGCCGGTCACGCGCGGCGAACGGCTGGCATCGTTCTTCTGGATCGAGAGCCTGGTGCGCGAGGATGCGCAGCGCAGCCTGCTGCTGGAGATGGACGTGGCGATTCAGCGGCTCACGCAGCAGGGCGCCGACGAAGCCTCGCTGTTGCAACTGACGGGCAGTTATCACAACCTGCTGCGGATGTGGGCCGACGTCTGAGCGTGCTCAGAAGCGCCGCTTCGGCTCTGCGCCCTGCAGGTCGATCCGGAAGCGGCAGCCGCGCCCCGGCGCGGAATCGAGCGTGACGCGCCAGCGTTGATGCTGGCAGATCCGCTGCACCAGCGACAGCCCGAGCCCGAGGTTGCCGGCGTCGGCGCGCTCGCCGTGCACGAACGGCGCGAACACGCCCGCCTGTGCCTCGAACGCGATGCCCCGGCCGTCGTCGCTCACCTCCAGCGAGCCGGGCGCGGCGCGCACCAGAATGCGCGTGCCGCCGTCGGCATGCTGCAGCGCGTTGCGGATCAGGTTCGACAGCACGATGCGCAGCAATGCAGACGGATAGCGCGGCATGGCGGCGTCGCCAGCCACGGCTTCATCGGTTTCCAGATCGAGCGCGAAGCCGCGCTGCGCGGCCAGCGCGCGCCAGCGGCCGGTTTCGTCGCGGGCCGTCTCCACGGCGCCCGTCATCAGGAAGCCGTGCGTGTCGCCCGCGCCGCGCGACAGCAGCAGGTAGGCGGCCAGTTGCTGATCGATCTCCTTGGTGGCCGTGTGCATGCGCTGCAGCCGGCTGCGCTGCGCGTCGCTGAGGCCCGGCTCGTCGAGCAGCAGCTCTGCCGAACTCGAAATCACCATCAGCGGCGTGCGCAGCTCGTGGCCCACGTCGGCCGTGAACAGCCGCTCGCGCTGCAACGCCGCTTCGAGCTGGTTGTAGGTGTCGTCGAACGCGGCGGCGAGCCGGCCGATCTCGTTGTCGGGATATTCGTGCGCGAAGCGCGTTTGCGGCGGCAGCGCGGGCCGTTCGCCCACCTGCGCGGCGAGCCGCAGCAGCGGCCGCACGAAGCGCCGCGTGATCGCGCCGCCGAGCACGAACGCCAGGATCAGCGCGCCGGCCATGCTGGCCACGGCGATCCAGTGCGAGCGCTGCTGCCGGTGTTCGAACTCGGTGTAGTCGCGCAGCAGCAGATACCGTGTGGCGTCCCGATCGTCGACCATCGCGTGCCACTGGCGGCCGTCGTGCTCGATCTTGCTGAAGCCGGCCGGCAGCGCGCGCAGCCACGGCGGAAACGCCGTGCTGCCCGGCGCGCCGTGAAAGAAGCGATCCTCGCGGCCCACGTCGCGCCCGTTCAGGTATTCGTCGCGGATCCGGTTGACGGCCATGCCCATGTCGATGCGCTGCAAGTGCACTTCGAGCGTATCGATGGCCCACAGCGAGGCGAGCGACAGCAGCGCGGCCACCACGACCGCCACCAGCAGATAGGTGAGGATCAGTTGGCGCGCGAGCGTGCGCCTAGGGTTCCACACGCTGCGGATCCTGAAGCTGGTAGCCGATGCCGTGCACGGTGCGCAGCAGCGGCGCGCCGTATGGCTTGTCGATCACCTGGCGGATCAGGTGGATGTGCGTGCGCAGGCTGTCGCTGTCGGGCGGCGAATCGAGCCACAGCGCTTCTTCGAGCCGCGCGCGGTGCACCACGGCCGGGCTGGCCTGCATGAGGATCTGCAGCAGCTTGAGCGGCGCGGGCGGCAGCCGCAGCGTGTCGCCCGCGCGCGTCAGCGTGCGCGTTTCGACGTCGTAGGCGAGATCGGCCACCTGCAGCGTGCGCGCGGCCGGGCGGCGCGTGCGATGCAGCAGCGCCTTCACGCGCGCGGCCAGTTCGGCCAGCGCGAACGGCTTGACGAGGTAATCGTCGGCGCCCGCGTCGAAGCCTTCGAGGCGGTCGTCGAGCGTATCGCGCGCGGTCACCATGATCACCGGCGTTTCCAGCCGCGCTTCCTCGCGCAGCTTGCGGCACAGGCTGTAGCCGTCGAGCCGCGGCAGCATCAGGTCGAGCACGATCAGATCGAATTCGTGCGCGGTGGCGAGCGCATAGCCCTGCAGGCCGTCGAACGCGCAGTCGACGATATGGCCGCGGTTGCCCAGATGGCCGGAGATGTTGGCGAGGATGTCGGGATCGTCTTCGACGACGAGGATACGCATGGCTGTGCCGCGGGAGGATGCAAACAAGAATCGTTGGCGATTCTACCGTGCCGGGCGGCCTTGCGCGCGCCGTGCGTCGCACGAGGCGCGGCACGATCCGGCGGTATCAAAGCGAAACGGCCGGCCCGACGAAGTCGGAAGCCGGCCGTTTTGGGCAGGACTGCGATGCAGCGCTGCTTAGACGTTCTGAAGAAACGCCGCCAGGTGGCGGTTGAACGCGCTCGGGCGCGCCATGTTCATGCCGTGCGAGGCGCCTTCGATCGTGACCTGCGACGCACCGGCGATCCAGCCGGCCAGCGCGGCGGCGTTCTCGCGATATGGCTTCGGGCTCTTTTCGCCGTCGATCATCAGCGCCGGGCAGGCGATGCGGCTGGCCACCTCGGCCGAGAACGCCGGCAGCGGATCGCGCAGTTGCATCGACAGCGTGCGCGCGTTGTCGGTGGTCATCGTGCGGAAGCCTTGCGGGCTCTTTTGCCAGGAGCCGGCGCGGCTGACGGAATCGACGAACAGTTCGAGGCCCGCATCCACTTCGCCGTTGGCGATCAGCGACACGGCGCGCGTGCGCAGGCGCTTGGTTTCGAGCGAGAGCGTGGTGGGCGTGGCGTTCTCGATGCCGGACAGCGTGCCGCCCGGATCGCACAGCGTGAGCGAGCGCACCAGTTCCGGGAAGCGCAGCGCCACCTGGAACGCGACGCTGCCGCCGCGCGAGTGACCGACCAGGTGCACGGCGCCCGCGCCGAGCTGGCGCACGAACGCGCCGACCTGATCGGCGTGGTTGCTGACGCTGAACGCGGGCAGATCGTCCGACGGTTCGGCCGGCCAATAGTGCGTGAGGCTCGGCGCGATGCAGGTGAATTGCGTGGCGAGGCCGGCGAGCTGCGGTTGCCAGAATCGGAAGTCGCACAGCGAGCCGTGCACGAACACGACGACATCGCCTTCGCCCGTCTGGACGTAGGGCATCTTGATGATGGGACCGGGACCGGGGAGATCCAGCGAAACGGGTGCGGCGAGAGAAGCGACGGGGTTCACGATCAATTTTTGAATAGTTCCGGGCGCAATGATAATGGATTTCCCTGATATGCCCACCCGGTGCAAAAAAACGACAGCGGCCGAATTCCCGTGAAGAATGCGTGGGGAAAAACTTTAAGTAATTGAATGAATTGATATTTTTGTGACGTTATCGGCCGCTTTCAAGCCCGGAATGATCGCCCAGATTGTTCTAAGAATTTGTAGTAATAAGCGTTTGCAAGGGGCGGTTTGTCGCGGATGAGCGTTTTGAGGGGGGCGACGGACGAAAAAACGGGGCTGGATCGAGGTCGGTTTTCATGGGCCGGTGCGAGCGTGCCGGGGCCGCGAGCGCGGCGCGGTTTCGTTTTCCGTCACGCTTTACAATCGAACCCGCCGTGGACGATTGCGCGCGCCATCGCGCCGCCTGCACCGTCGTCGGCTTGTCCATTCATCCGCCTGCCGCCCATCTTCATGCCCGATTCCGATTCTTCCGAAAACGTCAGCGCCTTGCGCTCCGCCGATGTAGCTGATGTAGCGGATACGTCCGACGCGCCGCCGCCTTACCGCGCGATTCTGTGGGACATGGACGGCACGCTGTCCGACAGCGAGCCGCTGCATTACGCGTCGCTGGTGGCCGCGCTGCGTCACTTCGGCGAGGAGCCGGACGACGCGCTGCACGCGCAGACCTTCGGCATGACGGGGCGCGCCTCGTACGAATTCTGCGTGGCGCGTTATGGCCGCGCGTTCGATTTCGCGACGTGGTCGCAGGTGCGTTTCGAGACGTTCATCGCCAGCCTCGAACACCTGCGTGCCCGCGAGGGGGCGCTCGAACTGTGCCGCGCGGCGCAGCATGCGGGCCTGTATCAGGCGGTGGTGTCGAACGCGGGGCGCAACACGCTCGAATCGGGCATCGCCGCGCTCGCGCTCGGCGAATACTTGACGGTGGCGGTGTGCGCGCACGATGTGGAGGCAGGCAAGCCCGCGCCCGACGGCTATCTGCTGGCCGCCGAGCGGCTCGGCGTGACGCCGGCGCAGGCCGTGGTGGTGGAAGACAGCCCGCTCGGCGCGCAGGCCGGCGTGGCGGCCGGCATGCGCGTGGTGGCCTGGCTCGACGCAGGCAGCGATCCGGGCCTGTACCCCGAAGCCGCGCAGATCGTGCGGACTTCGAAACAATTGGCCGAGGCGCTGGGCCTTTCGATCGACGTCGAGGCCTAAGCGCGGGCCGCATGACCGAACGGTCCACCCGTTGCCGCTGACGCGGCGAGCGGCGATACTCTCGTGCGCCGATTCGCGGGCAGCCAGGCCGAGGCGTTTCAAACGCCGCGCCGGCCGGATCGAAGCAACAAACTGAACAGAGGAAAAAGCATGGACGTATTGGATGTGGTGATCGTCGGGGCCGGGCATGCGGGCGCGAATTGCGCGGCCGAACTGCGCAAGGCCGGTTTCGAGGGCAGCGTCGCGCTGCTGTCCGACGAGGCCGAGCTGCCCTACGAGCGGCCGCCGCTGACCAAGGATTACTTCACGGGCGAACGCGGCGGCGAGCAGATCCGCTTCCGCACCGCCGAAGCGTGGCTCGAACGCAATATCGACGTGCGCCTGTCGCAGCGCGTCGAGGCGATCGAGCCCGAGGCGCACCGCGTGCGTCTGGCCGACGGCACGCTGCTCGGCTATCGCAAGCTGGTGTGGGCCGCGGGCGGCTCGCCGCGCCGTCTCGCCTGCGAAGGCGCGACGCTGGCCGGCGTGCACGTGATTCGCGGCAAGCACGACATCGACGGGCTGAAGGCCGATCTGGCCGGGCGCAAGCATGTCGTGATCGTGGGCGGCGGCTATGTCGGCCTCGAAGCGGCCGCGTCGCTGACCAAGCTCGGCGGCGTGCAGGTGACGGTGATCGAGGCGCAGGATCGCCTGCTCGCGCGCGTGGCGGGCGCGGCGCTTTCCGCGTTCATCGAAGGCGAGCATCGCGGGCGCGGCGTGGAGATCGTCACGGGCGCGCAGGTCACGGCGCTGAAGGGGCAGGACGGGCGCGTCGCGGCCGTCGAACTGGCCGACGGCCGCTCGATCGCCGCCGACGTGGTGATCGCCGGCATCGGCATCGTGCCGACCGTGCAGGGCCTGCTCGATGCGGGCGCGCAGGGCGGCAACGGCGTGGTGGTGGACGAGCAGTGCCGCACCAGCCTGCCCGATGTCTACGCGATCGGCGATTGCGCGCTGCGCGTGCATCCGCTCGTGACGGGCGGCGCGCTGCGCATCGAGAGCGTGCCCAATGCGCTCGAACACGCGCAGATCGTGGCCGCCTCGATCGTCGGCAAGCCGCAACCGAAGCCGGGCGTGCCGTGGTTCTGGTCGACGCAATACGACCTGCGCATCCAGATGGCCGGGATTCCCGACGGTTACGACGACGTGGCCGTGCGTGGCGACGTGGCGGCCCGCGCGTTCACCGTGCTGTACCTGCGCGGCGGCCGCGTGATCGCGCTCGACGCCGTCAACGCGACCAAGGAATACGTGCAGGGCCGCGCGCTGATCGCGGCCGACGTGACGCTCACGCGCGAGCAGCTCGAAGACCTCAGCGTGCCGTTGCAGGCGCGCATGCCGGCGGCCTGAGCGCGGCGCGGCGGGTTCCGGGCGCCTGCCCGGCCCCGCGCGGCGGCGCGGCCCGCGCCGTGACCGCCGCCACCGGCGTTCACTTCGGCAATTGCCGAAGCGAGCTTCGCGATTCCCCTATTTTTCCCGCCAATACGGCTCCCTACACTGGCCCGAATCCGTCGCGCCCTCCCGCGCGGCGCTCGGCCGGCTGCCTTGCAGGCCGGCCCCGATCCCCCGATACGGAGCCACCATGTCCACCAATTCCTACGACAGCGGCCGCCTGAACCTGCCGTTCGTCGGCATCTGCACGTTCGCCAAATCGCCGATCTGCCTCGACTGGGACAACATCGACGCCGACGTCGCCGTGATGGGCGCGCCGTTCGATTGCGGCACGCAATGGCGCGCCGGCGCGCGCTTCGGCCCGCGCTCGATTCGCGAAGCCTCCACGCTGTTCTCGTTCGGCCACGGCGGCGCCTACGATTTCGAGGACGACGTCACCTACCTGCCGGCCGACGAAGTGAAGATCGTCGACATCGGCGACGCCGACATCGTCCACACCAACACCGAGCGCAGCCACGACAACATCGAATACGGCGTGCGCAAGATCCTCGCGGCCGGCGCGCTGCCGGTGGTGATGGGCGGCGATCACTCGATCAACATCCCCTGCATCAATGCGTTCGCGGAACAGGCGCCGTTCCATATCGTCCATATCGACGCGCACCTCGATTTCGTCGACGAGCGTCACGGCGTGCGTCACGGCCACGGCAACCCGCTGCGCCGCGCGGCCGAGCACAGCAACGTGACGGGCATGACGCAGATCGGCATCCGCAACGTGTCGTCCACGGCGCGCGAAGGCTATGCGCAGGCGCGCGAGATGGGCTCCGACATCATCTCGGTGCGCGACCTGCGCCGCCTCGGCATTCAGGGCGTGCTCGACAGAATTCCGAAGGGCGTGCGCTATTACCTGACGATCGACATCGACGGCTTCGATCCGTCGATCGCGCCCGGCACCGGCACGCCGAGCCACGGCGGCCTGCTCTATTACGAAGGCCTGGAACTATTCGCCGGGCTGGCCGCGCAGGGCGAGGTGATCGGCATCGATCTGGTGGAGGTGGCGCCCGATTACGATCATTCGGGCTGCACATCGATTCTGGCCGCGCAACTGCTGCTCAACACGCTCGGCCGCGTGATGCATCAGCGCAAGCTGCGCCGCGCCGAGGCGACCAGCGCCGAAGCCGGAAAGTAAGGTTGACGAAGTCAACACCGAAGCAGAAAACCGGCGGGGCCGGGTTCGCGCTTACCGCGCGGCCGGCCCCGCCAGCACGTCCGCCGCCGCGATCAGGCATTCGCGGAACGCCTGCACCACGCGGGTCGGCTCCGCGTTCTTGCGCGTGACGATGTCGAAGTCGAGATGCGTGGCGTAGCGCGCCGGATCGATGCGGATCATCAGCCCGCCGTCCACCCACGGCTTCGCGTAGTGCGGCGGCAGGAAGCCGATGGTGTTGCCCGACAGGATCAGCATCGCGCGGCCCTCGACGTTGTCGACGGTGGCCGCGGCCTGCGGCAGGCCCAGCAGCGCCAGCTCCTGCTCGGCCAGATACGAGCGCGCCGCGAGCCGGCACCCGGCCAGCTCGGACGCGGGCACCTGCCCGTCGGCGCGCGCGGCGAGCGGATGCGTGGCCGCGCAGTAAAGGCCCTGTTCCTCGCGATAGAGCGGCGTGTAGGTGATGCCCGGCGTGCGCGTGGGGAACGGCCCCACGGCCAGATGCAGTTGCCCGTCGAGCACGTGCTGGACGAGGCTGGCCGGCGCGGCGATCTGCAGATCGAGCCGCACTTCGGGCGCGGCCTGGCCGAACTCGCGGATCGCCGGCAGCAGCGGCGAATGCAGGTCGGTCAGCGTGGCCTCGATCAGGCCGAAGCGCAGCACGCCCTGCAGGCGGTTGCGCACCGCGCCCGCTTCCATGTGAAAGATTTCCACCGCGCCGAGCAGCCGTTGCGCGGCGTCGTAGAGTTGCGCGCCGTCGTCGGTCAGCCGGAAGCCGCTGCGGCCGCGCTCGCACAGCCGCAGGCCGAGGCGCGTTTCGAGCTGCGCCATGTATTCGCTGATGCCCGAGGCGCCGATGTTCAGCGCCGATTGCGCGGCGGAAAAGCCGCCGCACTGCGCGATGGTCGCGAAGATGCGCAGCAGCTTGAGGTCGGTATCCTGGATTTGCACGTTCGTCCCTCATGCACGATGGTCGAGGCCCGGCCGTGCGCGATGCGCGGCCGGGCCTCCGGAAAATGCGCGGTGCGAGGGCGTCGTGCGGTGTGCTTACTTCTCGCCCGGCGCCAGCGCCACCTGGGTGCCGTTGCGGTAGGTGTAGATCGTGATCGGCGAATCGGTCAGATCGCGGTCCTGATTGAAGCGGTAGTGGCCCGAGATGCCGTCGGCATCGATCGCCTGCAGCGCCGCGCGGTACTTGGCCGGATCGATCGAGCCGGCCTTCACCATCGCCTGCGCCACGATGTTCACGCCGTCGTACAGCGCCGCGCTGTAGGTCAGCGGCGGCGTGTTGAAGCGCTTCGCGTAGTCGGCCGAGAACTGCCGGCCGGCCGGCGTCTGGCTCAGCACCGGGCCGCCTTGCGGGCAATACACATTGCCGTCCACCGCATCGCCGCCGATCTTCGCGAGCTCCTCGTTGCACATCGCGTCGCCGCCGAGCAGGTAGCCCTTCATGCCGAGGCGCTGCATCTGCTTGCGCATCGAGCCGGCCTGCGCGTAGTAGCCGCCGTAGAACACGCCCTGCGCGTTGGCGCCCTTGATGTGCGTGAGGATCGCGAGGAAATCGGTGGCCTTGTCCGACGTGTACTGGCGGTCCACCACCTCGATGCCGTTCGCCTTCGCGGCCGCGATGAACTGGTCGGCGAGGCCCTGGCCGTAGGCGGTGCGATCGTCCACCACGGCGATGCGCTTCAGCTTCAACTGCTTGGCGGCGAACGTGCCCATCCGCGCGCCGAGCTGCGTGTCGCTCGCCGAAATTCGGAATACGAACGGATAGCCGTGCTGCGTGATCGACGGGTTCGACGCCACCGTGGCCAGCACGATGTTCGCGTTGTTGACGGGGGCCGAGATCGGCAGCGCCACGCCCGAATTGAACGGCCCGAAGATCGCGCTGACCTTCGCGTCGATCAGGTTCTGCGCGACCGTCATGCCGGTGCGCGGGTCGCCCGCGTCGTCCTGCGAGATCAGCTCGAAGCGGGTCTTGCGCCCGCCGATCACGAGCCCCTGCGCGTTCAGGCGCTCGATCGCGAGCCGCACGCCGTTCTCGTCATCCTTGCCGGTGGCTGCCTGCGAGCCCGTGAGCGGGCCGGTCAGCCCGAACTTCACCACCTGCTCGTCGGCCGCCTGCGCGCCCGTTGCCATCATCGCGCCGGTAAGCGCCGCGAACCCCATTGCCATCCATTGCTGCTTCATCGTTCTCTCCTCGTAGCGAGTCGGTGTGCCGCCCTGCCGACCCACCGTCGGCGCCGCGTCGAGAAGCATTCTGGAGAGCCAAATTTGTCGAAAGTATTTGCGATTTCAGAACTACACTTCGGCGATGTCCGAAGTATAGGTCGCCAAAAAAACGGGGGAAGCCGGGGCTTGGCGCCCCGATTTTTTCAGCGGGCGCTGGCGACGGGCGGGTGGCTGCCGAGCGAGCCGAACACCAGCGTCGAGGCCATCGTGATCGCGCCCACCAGCAGGAAACTCATCCGGATGCCGAACAGTTCGCTGCCGTCGGGGCCGGCCAGCAGGCTCGCGAAGCCGCCGCCGATCGACACGCCCAGGCCCATCGCGAGCATCTGCACCATCGAGAACAGGCCGTTGCCGGCGCTCGCGTCGCGGTGCGACAGATCCTTCAGCGTGATGCTGTTCATGGCGGCGAACTGCATCGAGTTCGCGCCGCCGAACGCGGCCAGCAGCAGAAGAATGACCAGCAGCGGCGTGTGCGGCGCGATCGCCGCGAAGCCGAGGATCGACGCGCCGACGATCAGCGTGTTCACCTTGAGGAACGGCACGTAGCCGAAGCGCTTCACGAGCGGCGCGATCCAGCGCTTGGTGACCACCCCGGCGATCGCGGCCGGCAGCAGCACGAGGCCCGCATGCAGCGGCGTGTAGCCGAAGCCGAGCTGCATCTGCAGCGGCAGCAGGAACGGCACGGCGCTGGTGCCGATCCGGCACACCAGGTTGCCGATCAGCCCGGTGCTGAATTTGCGATCCGCGAACAGGCCGAGCCGGAACAGCGGGCGCTCGCGGCGGCGCGCGTGCGCCACGTAGGCGAGCACGGCCAGCGCGCCGCCGAGCGTGGCGGCGGCGATCCACGGGCCGCGCGCGGGTATCGCCGGCATGTCGAGCGCGAGCGAGCAGGCCAGCATCGCCAGCGACAGCAGCACGCAGCCGATCAGGTCGAACGGTTCGCGCTCGGCGAGGCCGTCCGCCGGCAGATAGCGCAGGACGGCGAGCAGACCGGCCGCGCCGATCGGCACGTTGACGAAGAAGATCCAGCGCCACGACAACGCCTGCGCGAACCAGCCGCCGAGCGTCGGGCCGATGATCGGGGCGACCTGCGCGGACACCGACACGAACGCGAGCGCGCCCACATACGCTTCGCCGGGCACGCTGCGCAGCACCGCGAGCCGCCCCACCGGCAGCAGCATCGAGCCGCCGATGCCCTGCACGATGCGCGCGATCACGAGTTGCGAGGCGGTGTGCGAGCCCGCGCAGGCGAGCGAGCCGATCGAGAACACCAGGATCGCGGCGAAGTAGACCGAGCGCGTGCCGTAGCGGTCGGCGAGCCAGCCCGAGGCCGGCGTGAGCATCGCCATGGTCAGCGTGTAGGCCACCACCACGGAGCGCATCGACAGCGTGTCCTCGCCGAACGCGCGCGCGATCGACGGCAGCGCCGTGTTGACGATGGTGGTGTCGAGGGCTTGCATGAAGAAGCCGGCGGCTACGATCCAGAGCAGCGCCGATTGAGAAGGTGATCGCGTCATGAGTCGGGGAGGGAGCGGCAAGTAACGAAACTGAAAGCCGGGCGGCGGGCAGTCAGACCGTGACCATACGCCGGTTCCCCGATTATTGCGCGATCAATCGTTGCCGGCTCAATGGGATGGCTGTGCGCGGGCCTTCTCGCATCCGGCCTGCGCGCTCACCACGTTGTCGTTGCGCGGATCCGGATCGCCGCCGACGGTGACCACCGACAGATAGGCGCTCGCGTTGCGATAGGTGTAGCCGCAATAGCCCACGCCGGTGCCCGAGCAGGTTTCCGCCTCGATCACGCCGTGCTTCGCGAGGCCGGCCGCGGCGTCGTCGGGGCCGGGCTTTTCGTCGGGGCGCACCGGCTGCCAGCCGGCCGCGATCAGGATCTTGCGGGCCGCGGCGATCGATTTGCCGAACACGTTCGGCACGATCGCGCGCCCGCCGCAGAACGTGCGCGACGCGGCCACGTCGGTCAGCGCCAATCCTTCGTCCTGCTGATGCAGTTCGGCCACCGGGCCGCCCACCTGTTCGCCTTCGCTGATCAGCAGGCCGCCGGTTTCGAGCGGATCGAGCGTACCGAATTGCCATTGCGATGCGTGGGCGAGATAGGCGAGCGCCACCAGTTTCTTGCCGTCGAAGATGCCGAGGTTCGTATGGCGCGGCATGCAGATCCCGCTCGTGCCCGGCTCGAACCCGCTGGCGAACGACACCACGCGATACCGGCCCAGCGGCGCGTCCGACATCGCATACCAGCCGAGCGCCTCGACCGCGCGGCCGGCCGGCGACAGCGCGGTGGCGTCGAGACGGTAGTGCGCGCAGAACTCGGGCACCGGTGCGGTTTCGGGCGACCGGGGCAGCGCCGACAGTTCCACCAGCGACGTGCCGGCGACTTCGGAATGAACGCGAACCTGGGCGGATGCGGGCGGCGCGATGGCGAACAGGATGCTTGTGCACGCAACCATGCAGGCAATCGCCTGAGCATGGCTCGGCCGGCGTGACGCCCGGTTCGGGCCGGTTTCGGTAAGGGAACGGAACATGCTGGCTCTCTGCGTGATGCGGCGCGTGCAGGCGGCCAGGCCGTTCGCGCCGTCGGGTTCGGTGCGGGCCGGCGGCTTGCGCCGACCCGTGCCCGGCAGCGGTGACGGGCGCCGCCATGATGCCCGAAATCGCCGTCGGTGCGCCCCGACACAAAGTTCCGGATCCCATACGATTGAGACGCATGGAAACGAATCGTGGACGGAAAGGCACTCGCGTTTTCGACTGGAGAATTTAGGATTCAGCTTCACGAAAAGCCGGAAACACACGGCTCGCGCTGAATTCTCAAATTGTTATCGTTATCGTCAGGATGACGAACCGCGTGGGGTCCCGCAGGGATCGCCGATTCGTTTGCCGCGGCCGCCGGGCCTGCGCCCACGAACACTTGCGTTCACGAGAGACAGTACGACCGCCAGACAGTTCCGGTAGAGAGAAACCGCGGGCCGCGTGCCTGCCGACCTTTGAAACGTTTGGCTTGCGCGCCGCTCCGGTGCGAAGCGCTTCACCGCGTGCAGCGGGCGTCCGAACCGGCAGTCGAAGCGACCCGATCCGAGCCGGGGGGCCGTCATGCATTACCGCCTGTTCATGGTGCCGTCGTTGCTGCTCGCGCTCGCCGCGTGCGTGCAGCCGCAACCGAGCAACATGGTTCGCATCTGCGACGATCAAGGCTGCGCCGATCGTCCGAAAAACGTCGTCACCACCGAATTGAACGACGCTGCCCAGGATCGCGAGGATCCGCGCATCGCCGCGCTCAAGCAGAGCGCGAAATCCCAGCCGAAGGCCGCCTACGATCTCGGCCTGCGCTACTTCCGTGGCGACGGCGTTCGTCAGGACAGCTATCAAGCGCTCAAATGGATGCGCGAGGCCGCCGAGCACGGCGACCTGCGCGCGCAGAAGGCGCTCGGCGTGTTCTACCTGTTCGGCCTCGAAGAGATGGGCTCCGATCCGCGCGAAGCGGACCGATGGCTGTCGATCGCCGCCGACCGCGGCGACAAGGAATCCGCCAAGCTGCTGCAGCAGGCTCGCGACGCCAAGAAGGCCGACGAGGACGATTTCAAATGGCGTTCGCGCTGGCGCGACGTCTATTACGGCTATTGGAATTCCGGCTACACCTACTACGGCGTCTGGCAACAGACGACCTGGTACTGGTATTGACGGATTCCTAAGCATGGGGGGCCGCGACGGGGAGACCACACCTTTCGCGAACCATGCCGGGGGGCTTATCGAGGTTCGCACCGAAGCGTAAGCCGGACATCGTTTCACATCATTCGACAACGACATGAACATCACTTCCACCCTCAGGATCACGGCGGCGGCCGCACTGGCCGCTTCCCTCGCCGCATGCGGCGGCATGGTGACGCCCGGCGGCCAGAACATCGGCGTGACCGGCGCGGCCGGCGGCGCGACCAGCGCGGGCGCCGATTCGACGCTCGAGCATTGCACGTCTCCGCTCGGTACGATCGCAGTCGACGACGGCCGCAACGCGGATTGGTTCGGCCCGTTCGGCAGCGCCACCAAAGTCACCAGCATCGATCCGCTGCTGCGCCTGGCCGTGCAGCAGTCGAACTGCTTCGTGATCACGTCGGTCGGCAACCAGAAGACGGACGCGCGCCTGCAACGCATCACCGAGCTGCAACGCAGCTCGGGCGAATACCGCGCCGGCTCGAAGCAGCAGAAGGGCCAGCGCGTCGCGGCCGATTACTACATGGAACCGAACATCGTCGTCAACGATTCGGCGATCGGCGGCCTGGGCGGCGCGGTGGGCAGCATCTTCGGCGGCGGGATCGGCGCGCTGGCCGGCTCGCTGAAGAGCAAGGCCTCGGTCGTGACGCTGACGCTGTTCGACGTGCGCTCGGCCGTGCAGATCGCGGCAGCCGAAGGCAGCTCGACGGCCACCAACTGGGGCGCGGCGCTGGCCGGCTTCGGCGGCGGCGCAGGCGGCGCGCTCGGCGGTTTCTCGTCGACGCCGGAAGGCAAGGCGACCGTGGTGGCGTTCATCGACGCCTGGAACAAGATGGTCGTGGCGCTGCGCAGCTACAAGGCGCAGGACGTGCGCGGCGGCCTGGGCCGCGGCGGCGCACTGAAGGTCAACTAAGCATTTCTCCGCGACGCGCGGCGGCCCTGCGGCCGCCGCGCGGCCTGCCTCGTCGCTTGCGGGCCGTGGCCTGCGCGTCGCCTTTCCATCGCTTCAATCTTTCGAGGTCGCCATGAAAAAAGCCGCCGCGCTGGTTGCGCTCGCCTGTCTGACCCTGTCCGCCTGCGGCGGCGGGGACGATTCGTCGCCCGTCGCATCGGGTTCCTCGTCGTCGGGTTCGTCGGCTAGCTCGGGCGGCGGCGCGTCGTCGGGGGCGGGCGGCTCGTCGGGAACCGGTTCGCCGGGCACTGGCAGCAGCACGTTCACGTCGCGTTTCGAGGCGTTGACGCCCGCCAACGATGCCGCGAGCTTCCTGACGCAACTCAACGCCGAAGGCGCGAAGGGCTTTCGCTACGTCGGCGACGAGTTCTTCTCGGGCGACGCCAGCTCGCAGCATTCGATCTACGTGAACGACGGCTCGGCCAGCACCTATACCTACGAGCTGCCGGTCACGCAAACCACGCAGAGCGCGTATCTCGCGCAGATGAATGCGGAAGGCGCGCGCGGCTTCCGCTACGACAGCGACCTGACCTACGGCACGCTGTATCGCAACGACGGCTCGTCGGCCACCTACAGCTACCAGTTTCAATCGAACTCCGCGAGTCCGGCCGATTTCCTCGTGCAGGCCAACGCGCAAGGGCAATCGGGCTACTGGTTCGTCGGGCCGTATTTCATCGGCGGCGCGTTCCTGAACCTCTACGCGAAGAACGGCGCATCGGGCGCGACCTACGCCTACGAGGCGCCCGCCGAATCGGCCAGCGCGAGCGATTTCGTCACGCAGGCCAACGCCGAGGGCGCGCGCGGCTTCCGCGCCAAGGGCACGCAGGTGTTCGGCAGCAGTTCGGCCACGGTGTATGTGAAGGACCAGACGCAATCGCCGACGTTCACGTATCAGGCCGTCACGCAGCAACTGACCAGCGCCGGGTTCGTCACGCAATCGAACACGCTCGGCGCGCAGGGCAACGCGTATTTCAGCGACATGGCGTTCGGCGCCTCGACGGCGTCGATTGTTTCGGTGTACTTTGTGCCGAAGAATTGCACGGGGTTCCTGTGCACCACCTTGAATCCGCTGATTCAGAATTGAGCGGCGGAGCCGGCTTTCCTTCGAAAAGGGTTTTCGCCATGCATGCACGACGTTGGATCCTGGGCTGCGCCGCGACGCTGGGCGCGGCGTTCATCTGCACGGCCGCAGCCGCGGCCGCGGCTGACGACGTGGCCTGCCGCGCCGCGGCGCCGGCCGAATTCGCCGGCCAGGCGGCGCGCTGGCTGGGCCCGTGCCCGGGCGGCGCCGCGGATGGCGCGGGCGTGATGCGCGTGGGCACGGCCGAGCCGTATCAGTTCTTTCTCGGCGACATGAAGGCCGGGCGGCCCATGCGCGGCTTGATGATCACCAGTACGGGCCTGGAACCGGTGGAGCAGTTCGATTCGGGGCTGAACAACGCGACTTCGCGCTCGATGGAAGGCAGCACCTCGGATTCGCTGTTCGATCTGGCGGTGAATGCCGCGCACCTCACGGCGAAGCGCTTCACGGCGGCCGGCAATCGCGGCTCCGCGGCCTATTACGAGCGACTGGCCAAGCGGGTGCGCGACAGCCAGCCCGAGTAAGCCGCACCTTCCCGATCGTGACTTGCGCCGCGAACCCACGCGGCGCGCCATTGTTCAGAACGACACGAACGCGCGCATCCACTCGCTGAAATTGTTCGCCGCGGCCGCCTGCTCGGCGGAAGCTTGCGCCCACACCGATTCGCGCCGGAACTCGCGCGCCGAGATCTCGCTCGGCGTGGCGCCGAACTTCTCCTTGAACAGCCGGCTGAAGTGCTTCTCGTTGACGAAGCCGTGCCGCCACGCCACCTCGGAAATCCGCATGCGCTTGGCGGTGGGATCGATCAGCACGTTGCGCGCGCGATGCAGCCGCTTGTGCTGGATCAGCCGCGCCACGCCGCCGGTCGGCTCGAACAGGCGGTAGAGCTTCGAACGCGAAATCCCCATCGCCTTGCAGATGCTGTCCGGCGTCAGATCCGGCGACAGCAGGTGCTGCTCGATGTAGTCCTTCACGCGGTTCACGAACATCGCATCGAGTTCGGTCTCGGCCTGCTTGAGCGTGTCGAGCGTCGGCGCGAGGCAGGCCACCAGCATGTTCTTGGTGGCCTGGATCGCGTAGGGCATCTCGTCGGCGCCCACCTGCGGGATGTTCCGGCGCAGCGATCGCAGATAGTCCGCCAGCAGCCCGCCCATGCCGTGCGACAGCGAACGGCCGTGCAGCGAAGCCGCGCCGGCCGGCAGCAGGTCGCGCGGAATCACCATGCAGATGGTGTCGCCGGTGGTCACCTTCAGGTCGAACGGCGTGGCCAGGTCGAGCACGCACATGTCGCCGGGGCCGATGTGCATCGTGGTGTTGCGGCCGGCCGTGCCGTACAGCGTTTCGCTGAGCTGCAGTTGCAGGTAATAGCCGTCGAGGCCATCGGAGCGGATCCGCTGCGGCGAGCGGCTCATCGCGTGATCGACCCGATGCTCGGGATGCAGCCAGTGGCGGCCGCCGAACATGATCTGGTCGAGCAGCGTGAAATCGAACTGCGAATCGTATGGCACGCGGTCGTCTTCCAGCATGCCGATGTCGAACAGCGCGCCGGTATCCGCGCGCCAGGCATCGAAGCGTTCGCGCGCGGGCGCATAGGCCGTCGAAAAACGGTAACTCAGCCCCTCGGAATTCGTACTCATCTATTGTTATTGCCCGTTATTTTTAAAATACCGGCGGTTAATCCATTTTCGGAAAAATCGCCCGATTTTTTGCTTTTTTAACGGAGCGTCATGCCGAAAAATACCGATTCCGGTGTTGGTCGTCGCATGTCGCGCGGTGTAAACGGTTTCGCGACAAGCTTTCGTTGTGTCGTTCGAGATATTACACAGATCGTAATTTGGACAGGTGACATTTTTCCGATGAATGAAAAGCGAAAGCTGGCTGAGATCGCGCCGAGGCCTTGTCCAGTGGGCGTGGCAGCCCGGTGTGCGAGAAATGGAGGAAGGCGTCGAGAGAAAATCCGGGCCTTATCTTGTGAGGTAATTACGAACAGGCTTTCCGGAATTTTCTAATTGTGTGTCGATTGGCTTCCAATCGAATTCGAATGAAAGGCAATGCGGTGCGGTATCGCGTTATGCGTGGCGCAATAGCATTTCCGCTGCCGTAAATCGTCAGGCCGTGGCGAGGGTTTTTCGCTTCAACGTTGCGGGCGCAACGATCGCGGCGGCGCTGGCGCGCTCCGCATTGATTCGGCGTACGGCGCGCCAGGCATCGAGATAATGGCCGACCGTGGCGGCGGCGAGTTGCGCGTCGTGCAGCGCGAGGAGCGCCGCGAGCACGTCGCGGCCGGCTTCGTCGAGCCGGTACGGCGCGCCGCGCAGGTACGTGCGTTCGAGCGCGGCCTCGGCTGCGGCGGCGAGTTGCGCCGCATCGGGATCGGCGTTGCCGCCCAGCGCCGCGGCAAGGCGCACCACGTTCGCGAGCACGGCGAGCGGCGCGGGATCGCGGCCGTCGTCGCGCAGGCGCGCGAACGCGAGGTGATGCTTGAGCTGGAGATCGCGTTGCTCGCGGGCCGGCAGCGGGCCGTCGAGCGGATGGGAGGCGTGGCGGGGCATGGGAGAAGGGAACGGGCGGAGCGGCCGGCGGCCGCCCCGTTTCGCCGGATCAACTGCCGACGATCGCGCGCGTCGCGAAGAACAGCACCGACGGCCCGAGCAGGCAGCCGACACCGGTGTGGAACGTCGAGATCAGCGCGCCGTACGGCACGAGGCGGCGGTCGGTGGCGGCCAGCCCGGCGGTCACGCCGCTGACGGTGCCGGCCAGGCCGCCGAAGATCATCGCCGAGCGCGGCGTGCGCAGGCCGAGGAAGCCGGCCGCGAGCGGCGTGCCGACCATCACGATGATGGCCTTCACGAGCCCGGTGGCGATGCTCAGCGCGATCACGTCCGAGCTGGCGCCGATCGCCGCGCCCGTGACCGGGCCGACGATGTAGGTGACGGCGCCCGCGCCGATGGTGGTCATGCTGACGGCGTCGGTATAGCCGAACGCACGCGCCACCAGCGCGCCGACGATGAACGGCAGCACCGTGCCGAGCAGCAGCGACACCACGCCGATCATCCCGGCGCGGCGCGCCTCGCTGGCCTGCACTTCGAACGCGGTGGCGACGATCGCGAAGTCGCGCAGCATCGCGCCGCCCATCAGGCCGACGCCGGCGAACAGCGGCACGTCGGCGATGCCTTTCTCGCCGTGCGTGACCACGCCGCCCACCCAGGCCAGCGCGAGGCCGATCAGGATTGCGAACGCCGAGCCGTGCACGCGGCCGCGCGTCAGGAATTTCGACAGCATCATCGATACCCACATGACGATGCCGACCAGCGCGAACGCGGCCACCAGGCCGTTGTGCGCAACGACTTTCTCGAGCATGGAAATCATCCGGGCCTCCGCTTATTGCTTGGCCGGCGCGAAGGCCGGATCGGAATCGTCGTTGCCGATGCGCGAAAGCACGGCGATGCAGCAGGCGCACACGGCCACCGCGCCGATCGCCGCGAGCAGCGCGACCGGGCCGCCCTTGAGCGCGGCCACCACGTTCTGGTTGGCCGCCATCGCCACCACCACCGGGATGTACATCGCGCCCCAGAACGTCACGCCTGCTTCGGATTCTTTCGGAAGCCAGCCGCGGCGGTGCAGCCAGATGCGCAGCACGATCAGCAGCAGCATCGCGATGCCGACGCCGCCGACATTGGTTTTCACGCCGATGGCGGCGCCGAGCAGATCGCCGAGGAACAGGCCGGCAAGATGGCAGAACGCGAGCAGCGCGGTGCCGTAGATGATCATGATTGTCTCCATGTCTGTTTGGATGGTTCGGCGGCAGGGCCGCCGCCCGGCGGTTCGTCGCTGCGAACGCGTTCTCGGGCCTCGTGGCGCCGGACGACGAGCGTACCGGCCGAGACAGTCTAGTCCGGCCAGAATCGCGCATTTATGAAGTTGTCCGGGCTTTTTGATTCCGAACATCAATTAATCCCAAAAGTTGTTCAAATTTTTGTTGGGATTTGCTGGTTACCCCGCCGCTGTTCGGGGGAGGTGTCGGTTTGGCGGGGGAGGTGTTCTTGCGAGCGGGTGCTTTCTGGAGCATCCATCAAGATGGCGCACGTGGCGCTGCTGGTAGCGTCTCCCCGCTCCCAAGAGAAGGGGGGCGCCACACATTCATTCCGGGACGGCGGCGTTGCATGTCAGAGCCGTTGGGGATGCCCTGAAGCTTAAGAAGGGTGACTCCATCAGCCTAGGTTCGTGTGCATCTTCGGGCGACTCTCGTTAACGCTAGGTGCACCAGCAAGCATCCTGAGGGGCAGGAATCTCGCACAGAGTAAGCGCGCTTCTGACCTTGGGTGGCGCGCCGGTTTGCTCTATCTACTCGGCCTTCTCCGCCTGATTCTTCCTGAGCGTCTTCCGAACGGGAGTCCGTTTCGGTCGAGCCGCTCTCCCCGCTCACATCTCGCGATAACTTTGCGTCGCCTATTGCGCCAGACCACGCTAAGCCGGATGACGAGAATCATGATCTGGCCAAGGGGGCGGGTTTTTACCGATGCATATAAAGCAAGTTTGATCACTGATATTAGTTTGTCTAATATGATCGAGAAAAGGTACCGATTTTTTGATCGTGAATTAACATGGCTTATATGAGGAGTCGGAATGGCGGAACTTTCCCGATTAGAGATCCGGGCGCTTCAAGTGTTCGAAGCCGTGGCGAGTGAAGGAAGCGTATCTGGAGCGGCTTCCCGTCTCGGCGTCACACAGTCTGCTGTATCTCAGACGATCGCGCAGATCGAAGAGATTTTGGGGACGAAAGTTTTGGATCGTAGTCGTCGCCCAATCAGGCTAACTCCTGCAGGAATCGCACTGCGTAGAGACGCGAATTCGGTAGTGGAGGAGATGAGCCGTCTTCTGGCAAATGCGCGAGAGGCCGATGCAGCCAATCGACCCGAGATTCGGATTGGCATGATCGACTCGTACGCAGCCACCGTCGGACCGGCCGTAGTGAAAGAGGCGATAGGGCAAGGACACCAGGTGGTTCTGTGGGCGGGGCTGGCATATCGGCATTCGCAAGCCCTTCTGCAGCGGCAACTGGACTTGATAGTGACCTCTGACGCGCTTGAGGATATGGATCGACTGGTTCGACGTCCACTGTTCAGCGAGCCGTTTATGGTGGTGTTGCCGGCTGCGCAAAAGGATCGATTTCAAGAAGGGAACATCGCTGAAATTGCACGTCAGTTGCCACTAGTGCGCTTCAGTACCAGCTCGCACTATGGCGCATTGACCGAACGATATCTCAGACGTCGGGGCATATCGGCTAAACGCCATCTGGAGATCGACGCGTCAGACGTCGTCTTGTCGATGGTCGCGGCTGATCTCGGCTGGGCGATCACTACGCCCTTGGTTCTTTTGCAGAGTCGGGGCTATTTGAGGGACGTTTGTGTGCTTCCGATCAGCGGGCCTCCTCTTACTCGGACCATATACCAAGTGTCACGTATTGGAGAATACGAAGAAACTGTCGACTATTTTTATCAAACAAGTCGGCGAGTGTTGGAAGTATCGGTATTCCCTGAGATAAAAAGGTTGCTCCCTGACTCGATCCCGAAACTGCAGCTAAGCTGATTCTTCGGAAATAGCGCTTCAAACGAACGGTTAGCGGCCGCGACGTCGTACATTCGAGTCGTGGTTGATGGAGGTGTGCGGCATTTCCGCCACTAGGTAATGTTGACTTTGAAAATTAATTCGGCGATGAACACCCAACAATCTTCCAGTGACCGGAGAGCGGCTGACGTAGCGCCGGTATATAAACAACGTTCCGGCTGGAACGCGATGCTGCCTGAGCGCCAAATCCACCAATCGTCAACCAAGTCCCGATACGCATCGATAGTGATTGGTGGAGGCTTTACCGGTCTTGCCGCCGCGAGGCGCATGGCGGAGTTGCGACCGGGAGAAGAGGTTCTGGTGATCGAGGCGTCGACAATTGGCGAAGGGTCGGCTGGAAGAAATTCCGGATTCATCATCGACTTGCCTCACAACACGAAGATGGGTGGACATACCAGTCCTCTTGAGGTTGCACGCAAACAGATTCGCATGTACGACGACGGCAGGAATTGGCTCGCGGAGTTGGTTCGTGAGAATCGCATTGATTGCGGATGGAATCCGGCCGGGAAATATCATGCTGCAGCTGGGCGCAAAGGCGTTGAGAGCCTGCGTTCAGTAATCGAACAGTACAAAGAGTGGGGAGTATCGTTCACAGAATTTGACCGAGATGGTTTGGCCGAAAAACTTGGGACGCCTTACTATTCGTACGGGTTCCATTCGCCCAACAACGTGTTCGTTCAACCCGCGGCGCTGATTCGAGGGCTAGCAGATTCGCTGCCAAAGAATGTCACGCTTCTCGAGGGGGTGGCGGTTCTGGCTGTTGATGAAGCCAAGCCGTTCGTTGTCACGACTGTGGGCGGTGAATATATTGCCGACCGCATCATCATTGCCAATAACGGATTCGCGAAAAAACTTGGCCTCCTGCGAGAGCGCCTCTTCACAATTTTTACCTACGCGGCGGTAACTCCTCGGCTTTCGGATTCCGAGCTTGGTAAGTTGGGGGATTCAAAGGAATGGGGCGTTATTCCCGCCAACCGGCTTGGCACTACCTTGCGTCGCATACAAGACGGAAGAATGATGGTCAGAAGTGCATATTCCTATGAGAGTGAGCAATCACCTGTTAAAACTCGCGAGCTGCTTACTGATTGCTACAAGCGTCGGTATCCGCAGATGAACTCTCACGAGTTCGAATATACCTGGGGCGGAACAACAGCGCTGACTCGAAATGGGGCATCTTATTTCGGCGAGCTTCGACCTGGACTTTATGCTTCGGTTGGTTGCAACGGTGCCGGCGTTTTGAAGGGTAGTGTATTTGGAAAGTTGTTGGGTGAGATGGCAATGGGAATCTCATCGCAAGCTCTAACGGACGTTTTAGGCTTTGATGGCCCAACGTGGCTGCCTCCCGATCCAATTAGAAGAATTGCTGTCACGTCAGCAATTCGATATCAGGCCTCCGTAGCTGGGCCTGAACGTTAATCCAAGATGGAGAAAATAAATGTCTGAAATTGAACGAAGCCGCGTGACCAAGAGAATGGCACAAGTGACTCGACACGGAAGCGTTCTGTACCTCGCAGGCCAGGTCGCAACTGACGTCGAACAGGACATGACGGGGCAGACCCGCCAGGTACTAGCATCCGTCGATGAACTGCTTAGAGAGAGCGGGTCAGATCGGTCGAGAATTCTGTTTTGCCAGATATTTCTGTCGGACATGTCTCAGTTCCATCTTATGAACGCGGTTTGGGATGACTGGGTAGCTGAGGGCCATGCGCCTTCTCGCGCTACGGTCGGCACTGTTTTGGCCTCACCCAAAAAGCTAATTGAGGTTGTAGTGACGGCGGCGGCAGCTGAATAAGTGGCGCTGCCAACTTGACGATATCGGTCGAGGTCAATAAACACGCCCGTCGTTAGAAAAATTTCCGCATCCTCAATGCCACAGACATCACCGTCGGGTCGGATAGGGCAACGCCTTCGGCTTTTTAGCTGGGGGCGAAATGGTTTGAGTAGATCAGGAGACAGCATGAACAAACCAATACTTATGGAAGACTTGCCGTTGAGCAAATTCCATCTTCGCGTCGCTTTCGCCGGCACCGGAGGCGTTTTCAGCGACGGATTCGTTCTCGGCATCGTTGGAATCGCGGTCACTATTGCGGCCGTTCCGTTGCATCTAAGCGCATTTTGGATGGGGTTGCTTGGCGCCGCCTCCCTTATCGGGCTTTTCCTCGGAAGCCTCATTGCTGGCCCGCTGGCTGACCGTTTCGGTCGCCGATGGGTATTCGGCTATGACATGGTGCTCTTCGCGGTGGTATCTGCCGCCCAGTATTTTGTTACGTCACCGACAGAGCTTTTCATATTTCGGATCTTCCTTGGTGTAATCCTCGGTGCCGACTACGTCGTCAGTAAATCGATGATCGTCGAATACGTTCCCCGGCGCTATCGAGGAAGACTCCTGAGCACGCTATCGATTGCCTGGGCGTCAGGATATGTCAGCGCGTATATCGTGGGGCTCTTGCTGAAGGACGTCGCGCCGGACTCTTGGCGATTGATGCTCGCGCTGAGCGGCGTGCCTGCACTCATCATTTTCCCCTTTCGACTAGGTGTCCCGGAGTCCCCGCTTTGGCTCATCAAGAAATCGCGTGCGGCAGAAGCGGCTAAGGTCATGCTCGAGAAATTCGGCGAAAACGTGGTGGCCGCCGTCGGACCAGTAAGTAACGCTACGAACAAGCGCGTGAGCTTTGGCACCTTGTTTTCTCCTCGACTGCGTAGGAACACTATCGTCGGATGCGTGTTCTTCACATGTCAGGTGATTCCGTATTTCGCATTGGGAACCTTCAGCCCGAAAGTGCTGGAATCGCTGAACGTTCACAATAGCTATGTTGGAGCAGTCGTCTACAACATCTTGCTGATTGTGGGGTCTTTGATTGGGCTTGCAATAATCGACCGTATCCCGCGCCGCGTATTTTTGACCGGATCATTTTATGCGTGCGGAGCAATCCTTTTCGCGCTGGCCACGTTGAACCAAAGCACCATTCTCACGATTGTTCTGTTTGGACTTTTTGCTTGTGTGTTGTCTGGCGCGGCCAACTTGGAGTACGTCTACACGCCGGAACTTTTCCCCACCGAATTGCGCGCTTCGGGAGTCGGCATCGTGATTGCATGCAGTCGGCTCGGATCGGCCGCAGCAACGTTTCTACTACCTATCTCGGTGCAGCAGTTGGGAATTCGGGAGTCGCTCTTGTTTTGCGTTGGGGCGCTCATTATTGGCGGCATCGTCTGCCAGCTGTTTGCGCCAGAGACGCGCAATGCCGGTTTGATGTCTGAGCTGGATCCGACCAGCAAGACGGGGCTGGAGTCTTTCAAGGATATCGCTAGACGGCAGTAACGACTGATTGCCTAGGCACTTGAACAACCATCGGCGCGAGGGGGCGGAACACTAGTGTGCTCTCGTGAGATGCCCCCGCAGCCGGTGTTGCTCGTCAGTTTTGCGCATCGGAGCACTAGCTCCGCCACCCCGGCGAGGATCTTCATTGACCTCCCCCCGAAAAACCGTAGCAGCGAAGACTGGAGCATGGACTTCGTGGCCGATCAGCTGTTCAATGGGCAGAAAATCCGCGCCTTAACTGTGGTCGATAATTTTAGTCGGGAGAGCGTGGCGATCACTGTCGATTACGCCTTGAAGGCAGCCGATGTAGTCGCTACGATGAACCATCTGAAATCGCTTCGTGGTACACCAAAACGCATACAGGTCGATAACGGCAGCGAGTTCATCTCATGCGCATTGGATCACTGGGCGTATGAAAACGGTGTGGCCTTTGACTTCTCGCGTCCTGGCAAACCCACGGATAATCCGTTCATCGAATCGATCAACGGTAGCTTGCGGGACGAATGTTTGAACGTGCATGGGTTCTTGTCACTGGACGATGCCCGGGAAAAGATCGAGCGCTGGCGGCAGAATTACAACGACTTCAGATCGCATAGTTCGCTGGGCGATCTGACGCCGTGCGAGTTTCGGCTCGCTCATCTTAAGGCCGGAAACCTCCAAGTCTAGGCGCTCGGCTAGTCGGGAGGAGGTCAATATGTTCGATGAGTTGCGGCATGGCATTTCATCCGTCTCATCGGCAGAAAATTTTGTCGCGGCGACGTCATTCGACAACGTAGTACATCGCCGTGGCACAGATTGGGCAGAGCGTCTTTACCCGGCCATCCTTATGCCCGCGCAGCGTCGCCGGCTGACCGCACCGTTCGCAGGTACGCTGGCTCAACCATGCAGCTTCGGTAAGCCAGTTGTCCACCGCGTCTGTTATTTCGCCGCGCAGACGAAAACGCAGACTGCCCAGCTTCTCCCGCACTTCAATCGCGCCCAGATGCGACCTCCACGATTCCAGCTCGAGCTTGCGCGACAACTCGTCGATGATGCGATACCAGCCATCGTCGCACTCGAACAGGCAACCGCCGGAAAAGCGCGGCTTCAAGGAGCGGTAGATTGCCGGGTAGCTCGCCATCAGAGTGATTTCAAATTCCTGCTTCATCGCTCGCACTCGCTCAATGAAGAACTGGCCGGCATTCATTGTTGATGCCATATGGCACGTGCCCCGTCGCCACGAGTTGCGAGGCTGCTTCGCAGTTGCGTACGTGGTCGTCGAAGAAGATGTCAGGCCTGAATTCCGCGAGAAAGGCAGTTTTTTCCTTACCGCCGAGAAACATGGCCTCGTCGACCGCGACGCCCCACGCCATCAGCGTGCGAATCGCCCGCTCATGCGCCGGCGCGCTGCGGGCTGTGACCAGTGCCACGCGCACCTGCACCGCGCGGCGCTGACCTCGAAGTGCGCACAGGGCGGCAAGGAATGGCTTCAGCGGGCCGGCAGGCAACGGCGAACGCGCGTGACGCACCTCGTGCGCGTTGAACTCCAGCAACTGCCGCTCTTTGAAAACACGTTCGGCCTCGTCACTGAAGAGGACTGAGTCTCCGTCGAACGCGATGCGCAGTTCCTCGTCATTCTGAGCGGTAGCCAAACCTGAAACCGGGTAGACCCGGGCTGCGGGAAATCCTGCCAACATCGCTTCTCTGACGTCCGGCCCATGAGCGGAAAGGAACAGGTTTGCCTCAAGTGGCGCAAGGTAGCGGTGGGGCTTTGCACCGCTAGTAAAAATGGCTCGGCTGATGGCCAGCCCATGATGGCGGGCCGATGTAAACACCCGAAGCCCCGTAACCGGGTCGTTGCGCGACAGGATGGCAAGCTCGACGTCGTTGCTCCCGCCGCTATTGAAAGCGAGGAGCTTTCGAACCAACGGAAAGGCCACGCCCGGGCTCGCAGGGACATCCAGGCGCGTGGCCTGAAGTGCGCAATACGCCGATGGGTCGTCTTCCTGAAACAGCCGATTTTCTGCCTCAAAGTCGAACAGCGCCCGGGCGGAAACGGCGATGGTGATTCTTGTGGTCGAAGTCATAGGTCTCTCCTGTGGCTGGAGACAATGATGAGGGTCGCAAAGGACAAAAAGTGTCCCAACCCTCTCGTAGAATCACGACAAGCCCGAAAGCTGACTCACGCACCGTTGAACAACGCACAGACTGATGACTTCCAGCCTTGATGAAGCGATTCTTCGAATCCTGCCTACGGACAGGGAATCGGACTCGTGGATGCCCACTTCACGGGTTATCCAACTACTGACCGACCGAGGGCACCAGGTCGACTATCCGCGGCAGGTTCGACGCCGCCTTGCTCGGCTTGAGCGTGAAAAGCTTGTGTTGTGCACAATGGACGGGCAGCAGCTTTTATGGCAGCGCAAATCGTGGTTGCAGGGTGCCAACCAGATGACCGGCCTGATGAGCGCCTCGGAAGCGGTAGCATTCCACGCGCTCCGGCGCTTTGTGGCGGACAAGCTGCCCGCAGCGGTCACCATGGACATCGAACCACTGTTCAAAGCCGCCGATACCCGTCTTTCGCAAGACGGGGAAGACAGCCGGCTGTATCGGGCGTGGGTACACAAGATTGGTTCAGTGGAGCCGACCTATTTGCTGGGGCGGCCGCCCATCGACCCGGAAGTCTTCCAGACGGTTGTGACTGCGACGTTCTTCGAGCGCGAACTCCTTGTTCGGTATCGGCCGGCCTACAAGGAGATAAGGGATGAAGACATAAAGCCGAAACGGCTCTGGCCGCTTGCACTTGTCGAATCAGCCGGGCTCATGTACATGGTCGCCCAGAGTCCGGACCACCCGCCACGCCCCGAGGAAGGGAAGCCAAACTGGCTTCGAATTTTGTATCGACTGGACCGTTGTATTTCTGCGGGCGATTCCGGGACAGCGTTTGCGTACCCACGGGATTTCAACCTGAAGGCGACGATTGAAAAGGAGCAGGTGTTCGACTTTCTTCCTGAGGCGCCGGTTGTGCTGGAACTTGCGCTAGAGCCGTCCGAGGCAAAGCGACTTGAGGAGCGGCGCATGTCGGAGGATCAGCGACATACGCCACTGCCCGACGGCCGAATAAAGGTGACAGGAACGGTGGTCCCGAGCGTCAAGCTGCGATGGTGGCTTCGTTCCCTCGGCGCTGCAGTGGAGATTCTGGCACCGACCGTACTCCGCAACGAATTCGCCCGCGAGGCGGCTGTACTGGCGAAGCGTTATGGCACTGCCGCTTGAACGGTACACCGGCAAATTAAGCCGCGTAATCGGGGTAGTGGATGGAAAACGAAATCGCAATCAGGCTGGAATGCCACGGCACCATCCATCGGCTTCAATGCGTCGAGGCTTGTACCGACGCAACCTTGTCTGCTAACGACTTTCTGCCTGCCGTCGACGAAACGACATGTCTGCTCGAACACGAAATGCCGAGGTGTCCACATTGTGGAGGTCTCGCGAGGCCAAGCATTCTGATGTCCGGGGACTGGCAATGGGTTGAGAAGCACGCGGAGAGGCAGGAAAAGCAGCTCGCATCCTGGTTCAAACGTGGCCAGCGCCTGGTAGTGGTCGAAGTGGGCACTTGCCAGGCAATACCGACCGTGAGGCGATTTAGTGAAAGGCATGGCCCTCGTGTTATCCGCATCAACCCGCGAGAATCGACGATACCGATTGCAGTCGGGGTAGGAATGGCATGCGCAGCGCGAGACGCGCTGCAACAAATCGACATCCAATTCCACCGATGAGCATGTCCTCTTCAGAAACCGTCGACTTTTCCGTTAACTAGAACGGACCCTGGTGCGAAAAATCAAGACCCCATCGCTGGCTCGAACTGACTTCTACCAAGAGTTGACTCGTCGTGAACCGTATTGACTACCTCGAAGATAGAGACGTTCGGGATTTCGTCGCCTTCCTGGCTGGCGTCATCCAGGGCAAGTCCCTCGGGCTTTCCATCGGATTTTCAAGAAATCAACTTTATGATGGCTTTGACGACAAGTTCCCTGGTGGTTACCACGACTACCGAAACGGTGGCGGTCCAGTCTACGTAGTGCGTGCCGAAAGTCTTGAAAGCCTTTTTGATATGTATTGGTGGAACCGAAAGGACTTTGAGGGCAACATGATGGCGCTCGGCATAGTCAGCGCGCGAATCAAGGAAGCCATTGAGGGGGAGAATGGTTCGCGTGCGCGGGAACTAGCCGAAACGGCATGTCACGAAGTGATGAAGTGGGGCTTTGGAGAGAGACGTCGCGCGTACGACGCGAATATGAGCTGGGCAAAGCAACAAGGACAAGCTCTCCCCCATGTCCTGCGCATGGGTCGAGAATCACTGAGCGGCGACAGTCCGGACATCGAGGCTTTCGGCGAACGCGAGAGCCGCCACATCCACTCGCCGAGAATGAACGCCGGTTGGACGAAATACTATGCGCTGGCACTTCCCGAACACATTATTTACGATGGTCGGGTTGGGGCTGCCCTTGGGTTGCTCGTGCAAAGATACCTTGCCTCCCTACCGCGCTTTGCAGGCGTTCCAGAAAGACTCCAGTTCCTGTGGGCCAACGGTGACGGCGGCGGTACGTTGCGTGACCCATCCACCGACGGACATCATTTTGGCAAGTTGTACGGCGGACATTACGGTTCTAAGTCGTGGGCACGGGTGAACGTCTGGGCCAACTGGATTTTGTCCGAAGCGCGTGACAAGGCTGGCGCGAAATGGTGCGCAGGGCCTGATGGACTTCGCAGGTTGGAGGCCGCGCTTTTCATGCTCGGCTACGATTTCTATCGTTTTCGCGATACGCATAGCGGTCGTGAAAACAGTGAGCTCTACCGGGGCGCGAGAAGTACCAGCGAGAGCCGGCTAACCACCAACCGGTCTGGTGTTGCGCAGGCGAAATCTCGGCTTCGCGCTGAGACTTGTTCGTCTACCGCCGCAAGCATACCGACACGGTTACCCGACGTTACCGCAGTTGACTTCCGGTCGGCGCTGCAAGAAGCGCGACTTGCTGCCGGCCTAACCTACAGCGAACTTGCACGGTTAGTGGGCATCCATGCTGCGATGCCCTCCCGCTATGAGAACGCCGCACATAGTAATGCGACGCTCCCGAGCACGGAAACCTGGCAAAAGCTAAACGCGGTTTTGTTTCCGACTGGCATCCAGAATACGTAGCGTGCGCCTGCGCTCATGCGCCGACGCCAGACATAAAATTTCGAGAGTTTTAGCCGTAAATAAAACGTCTTCCCCGAGTGCGGGGATGGATCGGCGTGAGAGACCATGCGGACGGCATCTCCGAGTGAAGCGGCCTTAGGGCCGCGGTTATGCAAGAAGACATTGTTGTCATTTATTCAGGGGGCGAAGCCGCGACGTGCGTTCTCCACCACCTACACGTTCAGCGTCTTTGGGTTCGAGACGTTCGTGCTGCGGACACTTCGCAAGTGTGGGTGTGAGCAGATTGATGTACTGATTTACGCTCGCGAGGTGCAGCGGTCGACGGTGGAGGCGACAAGCCTGCGCGCTGGCAATGCGTACCGGGTCGTTCCGGTGGGGCGCCGTGTTCCATCCTGGGCGTGTCGGTGAACTCGTGGCCTTCCTCGACTCACAACGGGCCGCACACGAGTTCTCACCAGAAAACGTAGAGGTCATCGAGAGCCACCGCAAGCGCAGCGCGACCGCACGGGCCCGCTTGACTTCGCTGCGCGGAACACTTGGCTCATCCATACGCTCGGTACGCCCGTGCCCTCCCGATAACGAGCACGAGACCCAAAGCAGCTACATGCGAGACACCTGACTCATGGCCAAGCGCCCCGACACACTGAATACGACCATTCTCGCCATAGAGTTGCTACGGCGCATTCCGAGAAACCGGAAGACTACCGCGGCTGAACTTCACGGACAGCTACAACATGCGGGACTTGACCGAGACCTGAGGACAATCCAACGCCAACTCGAAACACTGTGCGAGCATTTCGACATCGAATGTGACGACCGAAGCAAGCCGTATGGGTATTGCTGGAAGGCTCAATCAAGTGGACTGTCCTTGCCGGTACTCAGCGAGCAAGAGGCTTTGCTCTTGTTGTTGGCAGAGGAGTATCTGAACCATCTGCTGCCGGCTGGGGTCATGAAGTCCATGGACGGGTTCTTTGAGCAGGCGAGGAGGAACTTCGGTCCCACCGTCGCGGAAAGACCAAGTCAGCAATGGCTGCAGAAAGTCCGGGTCGTTAGCCCGACGCAGCCAACATTGCCGCCAAAAATCGAGGATGGGGTGTTTGACGCCGTAAGCAATGCGCTCTACGCCAATCTCTGGCTGGAGGTGGATTATCAAAATGCATCAGGCAAGTCGAAGTCTGCTGAAGTGATGCCGCTCGGATTAGCTCAACAAGGCGTTCGTCTTTATCTGGTGTGTCGCTATAAAGGGTACGCCGAGGAACGCATTCTGGCTTTGCATCGCATCATCACGGCTCGTACGACCACACGACCTTTTGAGCGACCGACCGACTTTAACCTTGCGCAGTACGAGACTGATGGCAAGTTTGGCTTCGGAAGCGGAAAGCGAGTGCGGTTGAGATTTTGCATTGAACGGGAGACCGGTCTTCAATTGCTTGAGTCGCCTCTGGCGCCTGACCAAGAAGTCGCCACCTTTGACGACAGGCTTGAAATAGCCGCCGTGGTTGTGGAGACAGTACAGCTGCATCGCTGGTTGCTCGGCTTCGGGGAAAAGGTCTGGGGTGTGAAGCTCGAGGAGGGCCACGCCGAAGACGCGGAACTGGACGCGCTGCGACACATCTTGTCGTAGCTGTGAATAGTATGCCCCCATGGGTTGTCACTGCTGGGCGGCATTGACCCGTTTCAACAGCCTTAGAGAGGATTATTCATGGGTAAGTTGATTGTTTTTCTGATACTTGGATTTATCGCTTATAGCGTGCTCAAACAAATACTGAAAGTGGCACGCCTCTTCGAGCCGAGGCAGCGACAGGAGCGTCAGCTTGGGCCTGAAATGGTGGACGTGGCAACTCCACAGGTGGGAGCGTCCAAAACAGCGAGTGCTCAAGATTGGGCTGATGAGGTGAAACGCTCATATGAACTTTTCAAAGCCGGCGCCCTCACGAAAGAGGAGTTTGAGAACGTGAAAGCTCAATTGCTCGAAAAAGTGGGCGCGGAAATCTAAGTTGACTAATCGGCAGGCTTGCCGTGAGAGACCATGAAAGATAAAGAGAATTCGCCAGAGAGCGTCCAAGATTTGCACGCTCACGGCGAGACGCAAAAGCAAACTGGGACGAGCACGGATGTTCTGCGTGCGGGCATCTCACTCGCGTCCGATGAAACGGTGCGCCGATTCGGCAGTGCCGGCGCGGAATTCCTCAAGGGCTATCGTGGTGTCGATAACGAAACCGGGCAAAAATTCGCCAAGGGTCTTGCTGACATTGCGAAGCACAAGGTCAACCCCGACCCGCTCGAAGCAGCAAAGAACGTCAAGCAGCAGGCTGGCTTCTCAGCAGAGGTAGCGACGACTAGCCGCGACAACGCCGAGGCCATTATTTCTGGCTCCAAGGTTCGCACCGTACGTAGTGATGACTTGGCAGCCTTCGGTCGAAACCACAATGTGGTGGATCGGGTTCAGGTTCTCGATGGCCAAATCATCGAGGGCTCGCAGGCCCAGATGAAGTTCGTGGGTGACCGCGATACGCTCTTTTCCCGGATTGCTCGAGAGGATGGCAAATTTGCTCGCTATCGCGGTGTGAAACTTGAGCTGCCGTCCGAGCAGTACGAGGGAGCTCAAGAATACTGCCAAGAGCAGGCTGAACAATTGCGCAAGAACGCACAAGCTGCCGAAGCGCAAGGAAAGCCGGACGTTGCAGCGAAATTACTCCGTGAGGCAGACAACTACGAAGCACTCGGCGAGAACGTACGCGATAGTGGCATAACGACAGAAGAAGCCATTTTCTACCGCGAGCATCCTGAGCTTGCGACGATTCTCGATATTGCCAACACCAGCCATCGTGCCGGCATGGAAGGTGCGAAGTACGGTGCCATTATCGGAGGCACCATTTCTGTGCTCAAGAACACCTTTGCTGTGGCGCAAAAGAAGGTATCGCTTGGGGACGCTGCAGTCGAAGTAGCCAAGGATGTCGGCAAAGCAGGGGCGCAGGGCTATGGCACGGCCTTTGTCGGCACAGCGACCAAGGCCGTAATGCAGCAATCGAATCACGCAGGCGTGCGTGCGCTTGCGAATACCAGTGTTCCAACACTGGCGGTTACTGCTTGTTTGTCGCTGGGCATGTCGATAAAGCGTTACGTGCGTGGAGAAATCGGCGAATCAGAATTTATTATCGAAGTGGGGGAGAAGGGGGCTGGTATGCTGTCGAGCGGTATGTTTGCTGCGCTGGGACAGATTGCCATCCCCATCCCGTTTGTAGGTGCCGCCATTGGTGGCATGGTGGGCTACACCCTGTCGTCAATGTTCTATCAGAGCGCGGTTGAGGCTTCCAAAGGCGCCGAGCAGTCACTCAAGAATCTCGAGCGCGTGCGTGAAATCGCTGCAAGTGCTCACGCTCAATTGGCTCAAGAGCGCATTGCACTGGTGGCCTTTTACGCGGAGGAAATGCCTCAGTTGCTCGAGGAAACACGTGAGCTGAATCGAGCGGTCGACAGCGGCAATGCCAGCGCCGATGATCTGGCCGCCGCCGTTAATCGATTCGCTGAGTTGTTGGGCAAGGAATTACCGCACGCGTCGCAACAGGAATTCGATTCATTCATGGCATCCGATATGCCACTGAAACTGTAGTTCCGCGACATAGCCAACCAAGTTCCAATCGGGGGTAGTAATGCTGTTGAAGCAACTTTCAGACGAAGATACGCAGGTATTCCTTTGCGTGGCTGAGCTATTGAGCTTGGCTGATAAGCCCATTCTTTGGGACGGTAAGCAACGAAATGAGATAGCTGCCAAAGATATTGGTAGCGCAAAAATAACGCTTAAGCGTAGCGAACAGCAAATCAAGGCCATGAAGGAGCTTATGGCGGCAACCTCTGCGACGGATGATGTCGCGTCAGGCACATTTTGGAGCCTTCTTGCCATGGGTTTGCTGCCTTGCTCGCAGATTGAAGGTCGCCTAATTAAGCGTCTTGAATCATTGTCTATTGATTCCATTGATGATGAGATTGTTCGAGTGGGAATTGTTCGAGAAATTCTGAGCTTGGAATTGCGAGGAAAAAAAGCTGTTTCGCCATTTGTTCCGAAGCTAATGCTCTTCGAGTTGATGTTGTTTGTGATTGGTGATGGCGGAATTTCCGGGATTCAATGGAATCTGCTGGACGAATTCAGTCACCACTATCAGATTGAAAATTATATTGTCCAAGATTTGCTTGAGCGTGCCGAAGTCACGCACCAAGAAGCCCAAAAGACCCTCGCTATTATTCTCGAATAAGGAAAGATCATGGTTCCGATTCTCATCGGAGGAGCAGTTATTACCGGCTTGTATGGCGTTGTTAAGGGTGCGTTGGGTGCGAAGAACCATAGCGACGCATCTGAACTGAACGATAGTGCGATTTCCGTTGTTGATGCGGCGAATCGTCGCGTCGATGAGCAACGCAAAGCGACAAACGCGATGCTCGAGGACTATGGCGCAAGAAAGCTGCGTGCATTTAACGGCACCATTTCCGATTTCTTGGAAGTATTCGGCCGCTTGAAGAATGTCGAACTGATCAGCACGCCGGAGTTGGACACGCTCAACGTTGGCGATTTCTCGACAAAAACGCTGCAAGGCCTTCGCGACGACTACGCGCTGCTCAAGAGTTCCGGCCTTGGACTGGGTTCGGGACTGACAGGTGGTGCGGCAATGGCGTTCGGGGCGTACAACGGCACAATGCTGTTGGCCACCGCGAGTACCGGTACCGCCATTTCGACGCTGAGTGGTGCAGCCGCGACCAACGCCACGCTGGCCTGGTTGGGGGGTGGTTCCTTGGCAGCTGGCGGTGGTGGCATGGCGATGGGCGCGATGGTTTTAGGGGGCCTTGTCGCAGGACCGGCGCTCGCGATTTTTGGCCACATTGTTGGCAACAAGGGGGAAGAAGCCTTGAACAATGCTCGTAGCAATATGGAGCAGGCCAATGTCTTCAAAGAACAAGCCGTCGTCATGTCCGGCAAGCTCGAGGCCGTCGAGCGTGTGACATCCCTCGCCAATACAACGTTCTCGAAAATCAGCTCGAAACTTCGCCACGGAGTCCGAGGTCTGAAGGGCGTCATTGACAGCAACGGCGAGGACTACGCGACGTATTCACCTGAAGCCAAGGAAGTGGTCTTCCTTTCAGTCAAGTTTGCTCAGCTTCTGAAAGCAATGATTGACGCTCCTATTCTCGACGAAGAAGGGAACTTGGTGCTGTCGACAGAGAAGCGCGTGGAAGAAGTCGCTGCTCTGACGGCCTAAACGTCCAGGCTTATAAGCGAAATGCCCCGTTTTATCGCCGCTGAATCATTGTGGCGGTTGAGCGGGGCTTGTTCTGATTCTGTTCGAGTTACCTATGACCGAAGTTCGTCGTCCATTTCCGTGCACCGGTTGCGGCGCCTGCTGTAGGCGCATTGGGCTAGTGGCTGAAACTCGATATCTCGACCGAGGAGACGGAACTTGTCGGCATTACGACGATGCTCAAAGGTCCTGCGGGATTTACAAGCATCGACCGCTCATCTGTCGCGTCGAGCGGTACTACGATGCTCACTTCGCTCAAAACTACAGCTGGGACAAATTCGTGGAGCTGAATCTAGAGGTGTGCGCTCGGTTGGCGGCACAGGACGACGAAGGGATGGATGTGTCCGCATAATCCACTCAGCGCGCTGCCGCAGAATCTGCAGCAGCGCCTGATGGTTACCCCACTTCGGTCACCGTGGTAAGCCTTATACTTAAAGTCAGACTTCAAGCATCGCCTCAACGACGCGATGCTCGGCTTCGCGTTCGATCATCGACCACGCTTCGCGCGGAAGTCGCACGCCTTCGCCCACGACCTCGCAGCTCAAATCGAAGTCGGCGACATCCTGGATGCCCATCGCAGGGCTTCGAATGTGCCAGAAATCTCCAGTCGTCGCCGCTACGGTTTTTCGGGGGAGGTCAAATCCGGGCTCCTGATCGCCGGCGGCCTGGCCTTCCTGCTGAGTTTCGCGACGATGCTGATCTATGGGCGCATCTGGGCGCCGGTGACGGTTGTCGCGGCCGAGGCGGCGCGCGCCGAACGCTGACAGACCCGGCCGGGCGGCCTCACCACCGCAACACGCGCGGCCCGATCAGCGCGCCCGCCGCCGTGGGCACCAGCATCCCGAGCAGATACCACACGCCCCAGAACGGCACGCCCATCTCGGGGCAGTGCAGGCAGTAGACGAGCGTGGCCAGCGCGCCGGACAGCAGGCCGCCCACGGCGCCGGTCAGTGCCAAGCGGGTGGGCGCGAGGCTGCGCAGCGCGGCCATGATCGCCACGAAGCCGGGCGCGGACAGCATCGCGATCAAGAGCGGGCAGACTCGCCAGGTCGCGCCGAGCACGATCGCCAGGCGCTCGCCGGGCGGCGTGCCGGCCAGGATCGCGGCGGCGGCGATCCATACCACCAGCACCGGCCAGGCGATCAGCAGCCCCGGCCGCGCGGCGCGCGCGCCGGGACGCGCGAGCTTCGCGACGGTGGCGAGCGCGCCGGCGGCCATCGCGAGCGGCAGCGCGACCTTGGCCCAGAACAGCGGCGTGCACACGATCTCGGCGAGATCGTGGCGCACGCCGAGCACGGCCAGCATCAGCACGAACGCGCCCACGACGCCGGCCGCGACGGCGGCGGCGAAGCGCTTGGTGGAGGCATGCCGGTCGACGCGCGGAGCGCCCGTCGCCAGCATGGAAATCAGGTCATCGGTTTTCATGGTGTGTCCCGCATCGTGGCGGCCGGGCAAATCCCGTGCCGTGCGGCGATGTTCATGAGTTCGCTTCAGCTGAACGAAAGGTTACAGCGAAGGCGAGAAATTCCCGGAATTCTACGACGATGCGCCGCCAGAAGGGGGTTCGACACCGGTACAGCCGCCTGTGCCGATGCCGGCCACCGTCACCGTCAGCGTGGTGCCGGTCACGCCCGAGGCGATCCGCAGCACGCCGCCGAGCCGCTCGACGCGCGCGCGCAGGCTGCCCATGCCGATGCCGCCGTGCGGGCTGGGCGCATCGGGGTCGAACCCGCGCCCGTTGTCGGTCACGGTCAGGCTCAGGCCCGCGGCCGGTTCGCCGGCCACGGCGATGTTCACGCGCGTCGCGCCGCTGTGGCGCAGCGCGTTGGTCACCGCCTCCTGGAGCACCCGCATCACGTCGAGGCAGACGGCGTTCGGCAGGCGCAGCGCGTCGATGCCGCTCAACTGCCAGCGGCAATCGATGTCCTGGGCCTCGAACGCGCGCGCGAACCGGTGGCGCATCGGCGCGATGAAGCCGTCGAGCGTGCGCGTGCCGGCGTGGTCGAGCGAGGCGGCGTCGATGATGATGCGCAGATCGTCGCGCAATTCCTTCAGGATGCCCAGGAATCGTGCCGGTGGCATGTCCTGCGGCGCGTGTTCGAGCGTCGTGATGCTCGACACCAGCGTGCCGCCCAGGCCGTCGTGCAGATCCTGCGCGAGGCTCAGGCGCTCGCTGAGCCGCGCGTTCGTGACCTGCAGCGCGTGCTCGCGGTCGAGCGTGGCGCGCAACTCGCGCCGGGCTTCGGCCACCGCGCCGGTCAGCTCGTCGTTGAACTGCTCGATGCGGCGCAGGTTCGTGACGAAGCGCCAGGCCAGCACCAGCGCCATGCCGATCATCTCGAACTGCGCGGCGATCGACGTGTAATAGACGTTGTCGGACAGCACGCCGAGGAACGTCAGGATGTCGTGCAGGCAGGCCGCGATGAAGATCAGCATGCAGCCCGACAGCGCGAGCCGGTCGCCGCGCGGCCGGCGCACCGCGAACACCACGAAGCCGCTGCAGCAGGCGATGAACACCAGCGCCGGGATCAGCGCGATCGCCGCGCGCACCGTCTCGATCCACTCGCGCGGCGCGGCCAGCATGACCGCCGCCTGCGCGGCCGACAGCAGCCACAGGCCGCCTTCGAGGCGCGGGAAGCGGCGGCCGGCGAAGCGCAGCGTGAACATCGCGAAGCTGGCGCTGAACACCACCACCGCGATCGACATGGCGGATTCCCAGCCGTCGGTGCGGGAGAACGGCCACGGCGAGGTGGCCGCCTGGTTGAGCTGGAAGCACCACCACGCGATCGATTGGAGTCCGAACCAGCCGTAGACGCTCTGGCGGCGGCGCATCAGCCACAGCACGACGAAGAAGCAGCCGAGCGTGGAGGTGACGGCCAGGCTGTAGAGCTGCAGATCGCGGCGGATCTCGTGCGCATGGCCGTAGCGGTGCTCGACCACGCCCGGCGGCCCCACCACCACCGTGCCGAGGCCCGGCGCGTAGGCGGACAGGCCCGACACGCGGATCAGCAGCGTATCGGCGTCGGTGCGCAGCAGCGGCGCGGGCAGCAGCCAGCGGCGTGGCGAATTCCAGGCGCGGCTCAGCGGCTCGACGAGCTGCGGATCGTGGGCGATCAGCGTGTCGTTCAGATAGACCGCGCCCGCCATGTTCACGTAGTCGACGAACGCGGCGGCGGGCCGGCCCGCCAGGCACCCGGCGGCCCAGTTGACGCGATACCAGACCACGCCGTCGAAGTGCGGCCAGCGCGTGGTCCAGACGTCGGGCAGCGTGACGGGCACCCAGCCGGTGGCGGGTGGGGTGTTGTCGGTCCAGCCGGCGGCACGCGCGGCGTCGACACGCAGCGTGCAGCCTTCGGCATGTTGCGCGGCGAATGCCGACGGAATCGCGCGCGACGGCGACGGCGTGGACGACAGCGCGAAACTCGGCGATGTCAGATGCGGGGCGGGATTGAAACGGCGCGGCGCGGGCGTGGCGGTGGTTGCGGCCGGATCCGGATCGACGGGGACGACGGAGGCAGCGGAAACGGCGGAAGCGGCGGCGGAAATCGCCGGCACGGGATCGGCCTGCGCCGCCAGCACGGCCACCGGCGCGGCGGCGAGGCCGGCCGCGAGCAGCA
>NZ_JAAGPF010000135.1 GCF_017104645.1 Burkholderia sp. Ac-20379 | reverse complement strand
TGACCGGATCGATGTAGGTGCTCGTTTGAATCAACACGCGACCACCGACATCTCCCCTGCCACCACCCCTCTTTCCCTACACGCCGCTCTTCCGATCTCGCCGGCGCCGCAGCCGGCGCGCTCGCCGGTGCGGCAATCGCCGCGCCGGTCGCGTCGAGCGGCGGCACGGTCAGCGTCGCGCCGAGCCGCATCCGGCTCGGATCGTGTTTCATGAACGCCTGCGGGTTCGCCGCGAACAGCGCGCGGCCCGCCCGGCCCAAAACGGCCGGATCGTGCGATTGCGTGACGGCGATGGCGATATCGTTGAGCGACTGCCCCGGCCGGACCGTCACCGATTGCGGCGCTGCCGCAGCGGCCGGCGCCGCGGCATCCGGCGTCGCGGCCTGCGCGAGCGGCGCGGCGGCCGACATCAGCGCAACGGCTGCGGCCGCGATCGCGCGCATCGCGAACGTGCGGGACATCAGTGCGGAAAACGAGGCAACGGAAGCCTTACCGGAGGGAGATCGCAGCGTCATCGGTACATTCGCCGCGGCAGCGCGCGGCCCTGGTTCACGTTGGAGGGAGGGCAGGATTCGGGACGTTCGCATCAGCGCGCCGGAAGAACGGCGGCACTGCGCGACGCCGGATTGCGTCGTAGCGGCGTAGTTTACTTTACCCGCCGCCCGTTTCGTCGGAATTGTCGCCCGCCCTGCGATACAGGCAGGCTAGAAGCCCCGTTCGCCCCGCCTCGCCCGCCCCAAAAGCAAAGCGGCGTTCGCCGCCCCCGGCTTGGCACCGGGCGCCACGAACGCCGCCGCCGTCCTTCCGGACGCGGACCGCGCTGGCTTACTTGTCGAGCAGGATGCGCAGCATGCGGCGCAGCGGCTCGGCCGCGCCCCACAGCAGCTGATCGCCAACCGTGAACGCGGACAGATACTCGCCGCCCATCGCCAGCTTGCGCAGACGGCCGACCGGCACCGACAGCGTGCCCGTCACCACGGCCGGCGACAGATCGCGCATCGACGCTTCGCGCTCGTTCGGCACGACCTTCACCCAATCGTTGGCCGAGGCCAGGATACCGTGCACTTCGTCGAGCGGCACGTCCTTCTTCAGCTTGATGGTCAATGCCTGCGAGTGACAGCGCATCGCGCCGATCCGCACGCACAGGCCGTCGACGGGGATCGAACCCGGTTCGCCCATGGCCGGCTTGCCGAGGATCTTGTTGGTTTCCGCGCCGCCCTTCCACTCTTCCTTCGACATCCCGTTGCCGAGATCCTTGTCGATCCAGGGGATCAGCGAGCCGGCCAGCGGCACGCCGAACTGGCTGGTGGGCATCGCGTCGCTGTTCATCGTGGCCAGCACGCGGCGGTCGATGTCGAGGATCGCCGAAGCCGGATCGGCCAGTTGCTCGGCCACGGCGTGGTTCAGCGCGCCCATCTGCGAGAGCAGCTCGCGCATGTTCTGCGCGCCGGCGCCCGAAGCAGCCTGATAGGTCATGGCCGTCATCCAGTCGACGAGGCCTTCGCGGAACAGGCCGCCCAGCGCCATCAGCATCAGGCTGACCGTGCAGTTGCCGCCGACGAAATTCTTCGTGCCCTTGACGAGCGCGTCCTTGATCACGTCGAGGTTGACCGGATCGAGAATGATGACCGCGTCGTCCTTCATGCGCAGCGACGAAGCCGCGTCGATCCAGTAGCCGTCCCAGCCGGCCGAGCGCAGCTTCGGGAACACCTCGTTGGTGTAGTCGCCGCCCTGGCACGTGATGATCACGTCGCACTTGCGCAGTTCGTCGATGTTCGTCGCGTCTTTCAGCGTGGTCTCGTTCTTAGCGAAGGCCGGCGCCTTGCCGCCCGTGTTGCTGGTGCTGAAAAACACCGGCTCGATCAGATTGAAATCGCCTTCTTCCTGCATGCGCTGCATCAGCACGCTGCCGACCATGCCGCGCCAACCTACGAGACCTACGTTCATGACTAACCCTTTGCTTGAGAGCTTCCCCGCCTTTTCCGTCCCCCGGCGCAACCGCGCGGGGAAATCAGGCGGGCACGACGGACGACGATCAGCTTTTCGTGATCGTTTTCGTGATGATGATTTTCGTGGAGACGATGGCGCGCGCACCCGCACGGGCTTGAATGCCGTGGAGGTTCAGGACCGGGGAGATCGAGAGATTCTGCGCCATGCGAAGCAGTCTACACAAACCTGATGGGCCGTACAACGACCCGCTGAAACTATCGTGCCCGATGTTGCTCGCACGCCCCGCAACCGGAGCCCGCGCGCGAAAAGCGCACCGGAACACACCTGTCGAACCGGGCGGCGGACGCGCGGGCCACCTGGCCCGCGCGTCCGCCCCGCCCTGGTCTTACAGCGCCGCGATGACCGCGTCGCCCATCTGCGCCGTGCCCACCTGCTTGCAGCCCGGCGTGGCGATGTCGCCCGTGCGGTAGCCCTGCTCCAGCACCGTCTGCACCGCGCGCTCGATGCGGTCGGCCTGCTCGCCGCGGTTCAGCGAGTAGCGCAGCAGCATCGCGGCCGACAGGATCGTGGCCAGCGGATTGGCGATACCCTTGCCGGCGATGTCCGGCGCCGAGCCGTGCGACGGCTCGTACAGGCCCTTGTTGTTCTTGTCGAGCGAGGCCGACGGCAGCATGCCGATCGAACCCGTCAGCATGGCCGCTTCGTCGGACAGGATGTCGCCGAACATGTTGCCGGTGACGATCACGTCGAACTGCTTCGGCGCCTTGGCGAGCTGCATGGCCGCGTTGTCGACGTACATGTGCGACAGCTCGACGTCCGCGTATTCCTTCGACACGTCGATCATGATGTCGCGCCAGAACTGCGAGGTTTCGAGCACGTTCGCCTTGTCCACCGACAGCAGCTTCTTCTGGCGCTTCTGCGCGGCCTGGAACGCGACGTGCGCGATGCGGCGCACTTCCGGCTCCGAATAGCGCATCGTGTCGAAGCCTTCGCGCGCACCGGCGAACGGGCCGTCCGGCGCTTCGCGCGTGCCGCGCGGCTGGCCGAAATAGATGTCGCCGTTCAGTTCGCGCACGATCAGGATGTCGAGGCCCGAGATCAGTTCCGGCTTCAGCGGCGAGGCGTCGACGAGCTGCTCGTAGCAGATCGCCGGGCGGAAGTTCGCGAACAGTTCGAGGTGCTTGCGCAGCCCGAGAATCGCCTGCTCCGGGCGCAGCGCGCGCTCGAGCGAATCGTATTTCCAGTCGCCGACCGCGCCGAACAGGATCGCGTCCGCTTCCTTGGCCAGCTTCAGCGTGGCGTCCGGCAGCGGGTGGCCCGCGGCCTCGTAGCCCGCGCCGCCGACCGGCGCCTGTTCGAGTTCGAACTTTTCGTCGAGGGCGTTCAGCACCTTCACCGCTTCGGTGACGATCTCTTGACCGATGCCGTCGCCCGGCAGCACTGCAATCTTCATGCGATTTTCCTGGTAAGGGTTGGATTCGAATCGGCGGCGCGCGCGATGCATGCCCCGCATCGCGCGCAACTCGGCATTATCCGATCAGGCGGTTGTTGAGCCAGGGCTGCTTGGCGAGCCGCTCCGCCTCGAACTGGCGGATCTTGTCGGCGTGACGCAGCGTCAGGCCGATGTCGTCGAAGCCGTTCAGCAGGCAGTACTTGCGGAACGCCGTGACCTCGAACGGATACTCGCGGCCGTCACCCGTGCGCACCAGTTGCGCATCGAGGTCGATCGTCAGCGTGAAGCCGTTGAACGCGTACGTTTCGTTGAACAGGTGATCGACCTGCTGTTCGCTCAGCACGATCGGCAGCAGGCCGTTCTTGAAGCAGTTGTTGAAGAAGATGTCGGCGAAGCTCGGCGCGATGATCGCGCGGAAGCCGTATTGCTCGAGCGCCCACGGGGCGTGCTCGCGCGAGCTGCCGCAGCCGAAGTTCTTGCGCGCCAGCAGCACCGAGGCGCCTTGGTAGCGCGCCTGGTTCAGCACGAAATCGGGGTTCAGCGGACGCTTCGAGTTGTCCTGACCCGGCTCGCCGTGATCGAGGTAACGCCATTCGTCGAACGCGTTCGGGCCGAAGCCGGTGCGCTTGATCGATTTCAGGAACTGCTTCGGGATGATCGCGTCGGTGTCGACGTTTTCACGATCGAGCGGCGCCACGACGCCGGAATGCACTGTGAATTTTTCCATGATCCGTTTCCAGATTGTCAGCTCGCGGCGCGCGAGATCGCGCGGCCTGCGGCATTGATGTCCTCGCCGACGCCCGCCACCGTATTGCAGGCGGCCAGCCCGAGCACGACGCCCGCCAGGGCGAGCACCGCGACGAGGCGGCTCACGATGATGCTGTTGCGGCGCATGCGTTCAACCGAGCCGGCGAATGTCGACGAAGTGGCCTTCGATCGCGGCCGCTGCCGCCATCGCCGGGCTGACCAGATGCGTGCGGCCGCCCGCGCCCTGACGCCCTTCGAAATTGCGGTTCGACGTGGAGGCGCAACGCTCGCCCGGATCGAGACGATCGGCGTTCATCGCGAGACACATCGAGCAACCGGGTTCGCGCCATTCGAAGCCGGCGTCGGTGAACACCTTGTCGAGCCCTTCGCGCTCGGCCTGCGCCTTCACGAGGCCCGAACCCGGCACCACCATCGCCAGACGCACGTTCGATGCGACGCGGCGGTTCAGCTTCTTGACCACGTAGGCGGCCGCGCGGATGTCTTCGATGCGCGCGTTGGTGCACGAACCGATGAAGATCTTGTCGACCTTGATCGACTCGATCGGCGTGTTCGGTTCGAGCGCCATGTAGGCCAGCGCGCGCTCCATCGCGCTGCGCTTGACCGGATCCTTCTCGCGCTCGGGATCCGGCACGCGGCTGTCCACCGCCGTGACCATTTCCGGCGACGTGCCCCAGGTGACTTGCGGCACGATGTCGGCGGCCGTCAGCTCGACCACGCGGTCGAACTGCGCGCCGTCGTCCGACTTGAAGGTGCGCCAGTACTGCACGGCCTGATCCCATTCCGCGCCGGTCGGCGAGAACGGACGCCCCTTCAGGTATTCGATCGTGGTGTCGTCCACCGACACCATGCCGGCGCGCGCGCCCGCCTCGATCGCCATGTTGCAGACCGTCATGCGGCCTTCCATCGACAGCGAGCGGATCATCGAGCCGCCGAATTCCATCGCGTAGCCCGTGCCGCCGGCCGTGCCGATCTTGCCGATGATGGCCAGCACGATGTCCTTCGCCGTGCAGCCGCGCGGCAGTTGGCCGTCGACCTTGATCAGCAGGTTCTTGCTCTTTTTCTGGAGCAAGGTTTGCGTGGCCAGCACGTGCTCGACTTCCGAGGTGCCGATGCCGTGCGCGAGCGCGCCGAACGCGCCGTGCGTGGACGTGTGCGAATCGCCGCAGACGATCGTCATGCCCGGCAGCGTCGCGCCCTGCTCCGGCCCGATGATGTGCACGATGCCCTGGCGGACGTCGTTCATCTTGAATTGGGTGATGCCGAAGCTGTCGCAGTTCGTGTCCAGCGTGTCGACCTGCAGCTTCGAGACCGGATCGGCGATGCCGTGCGTGCGATCGGTGGTCGGAACGTTATGATCCGACACGGCCAGGTTCGCGCTGATCCGCCACACCGGGCGCTCGGCCATCTTCAGCCCTTCGAACGCCTGCGGGCTGGTCACCTCGTGCAGCAGATGACGATCGATGTAGAGCAAGGTGGTGCCGTCCTCTTCTGCGTGGACGACGTGCGAATTCCACAATTTGTCGTAGAGAGTCTGTGCCATGGTATGCGGGGTAGTTGTGACGACAAGTCCTTCTGGTGCAGACGATTATGCCACCAAGATGACGCCACGGCACTACCAGGATGCGAAAAAACCCAATAAAAACAGTGAGTTGAGTAGTAGTTTCGATACCTGGATAAGTTTTACCGGGCAATCGGGGCCAGCTTGGCGCAGGCCGGCGCGCTCAGGCGGCGACGTCGTACTGCACCGTCAGTTGCCCTTTCTTCTCCTTGACGCGGGCGATCGTGACCGCCCCTACCGCGGCGGTGTCCGCCACGTGCGTGCCGCCGCACGGGCTGGCGTCGAGCGTGCCGTACGCGAGCATGCGCATGCCGTCGCGCTCGGTCAGCACGCGCGGCAGCGCCGCCGCGACCAGCGCGTCGACCGCATCGGCCAGCGCCTGCGCGTCCATCTCGCGCGCGTCGGCGTCGCGTTCCATGACCACGCGCGCCTCGCCCGGCCAGTGGTGCCCCTTCACCGCGCGCCAGCCGAACGTGGCCGCCGCGTAGGCGATCAGATGGCCGGCCGAATGCAGCCGCGCATGCAGCGTGCGCGGCGCGGCGTCGACCTCGATCGACACCGCGCCCGCCGGCACCGCGCGATCGGTGACATGCACGACGGTGTCGCCTTCGATCGCCACATGCAGCACGTTCGCCTCGCCGATGCAGCCGGTGTCGGCGCGCTGGCCGCCGCCCTGCGGATGGAACAGCGTCTCGGCCAGCACCACGCGAAAGCGCGTGGCGCCATCGCCCGGCTCGGCCGGCGCCTCCGGCTCGCAGGCAAGCACCTGGGTGGTCAAGGTCAGCGCATCGCTGTCGAAATAGCGGCGGATCGTCATCGTTACTCCTGCTGGCATGAATTCGAGGCTCCGACTATGCGGGCGGCGCGCTCGGCGCTCAAGGGGGCCGCGCGCTTCAATTTTTTACAATCCAGGCCCGTTTCGCGCCGCTAGTGTGAAGCCCATCCCCCGAATTCCGCCCTCGCCGGGCTTCTCTTCAGCCAGGATTCACGCCTCATGGAACACGCTTCGACGCCGGACCAGCCCGCCCTCGATTTCAGCAGCGACAACATCGCCGGCGCGGCTCCGGCCGTGCTCGACGCATTAGTGGCCTGCGCGGCCGGCCACGCCGCCCCGTACGGCAACGACCCGTGGACGGCGCGCGTCGAGCAGCGCCTGGCCGACCTGTTCGAGCACGAGGTGGCGGTGTTCATCGTCGGCACCGGCACGGCCGCCAACGCGCTCGCGCTGGCCGCGCTGACGCCGCCCTGGGGCAGCGTGCTGTGTCACCCGGGCAGCCACATCAACAACGACGAATGCGGCGCGCCCGCCTTCTACGCCGACGGCGCGAAGCTGATCGCGGTGGACGGCCCCGCCGGCAAGCTCGATCCCGACGCGCTGCGCGCGGCCGCCCGCGCCAAGCGCGGCGACGTGCACACCACGCAGCCGTCGGCCGTCAGCATCACGCAGGCCACCGAGATCGGCAGCGTCTACACGCTCGACGAGATCGGCGCGATCGGCGAGATCTGCCGCGCCGCCGAACTGCCGTTGCACATGGACGGCGCGCGCTTCGCCAACGCGCTGGTGTCGCTCGATGTGTCGCCCGCCGACATGACCTGGCGCGCCGGCGTGGACGTGCTGTCGTTCGGCGCAACCAAGAACGGCGTGCCCGGTTCGGATGCCGTGGTGGTGTTCGACCCGCGCCGTGCGCGGGAACTGGCGTTCCGGCGCAAGCGCGCCGGCCATTTGAGCTCGAAGATGCGCTTCCTGTCCGCCCCGCTCGACGCCTATCTGACCGGCGACCTGTGGCTGCGCAACGCGCGCCACGCGAACGCGATGGCGCAACGGCTCGCGGCCGGGCTGGCGGGCGTGCCGGGCGTGGACATGACGGGCGGCACCGAGGCGAACATTCTGTTCTGCCGCCTGCCGCAGCCGGTGATCGCCGGCCTGCTGGCGGCCGGCGTGCGCTTCTATCACGATCGCTGGGCGCCGGGCGTCGTGCGCTTCGTCACGTCGTTCGCGACGACGGCGCAGGAAGTCGATCGCCTGATCGCGCTGGCGCGAGGCGTGAAAGACGCGGGGTGAACGATTCGGCCTGAAGCCCGGCCGGGACGAAGCTCAGTAGCGCGACGGCGCGCAGCCGAATGCGCGCCGGAACGCGCGGTTGAAGTGGCTCTGATCGTAGAAGCCGACGGCCTGCGCCACTTCCGCGATCGACTGCGTGCCGCGATGCAGCATCGTGCACGCCCGTTCGAGGCGCAGCCGCACGAGCCACGCATGCGGCGTCATGCCCGTGGTCTGTTTGAACAACTTCAGGAATACGAACCGGTCGACTTCGCACAGGGCGGCCAGCGCTTCCAGCGTGATCTTCTCGGCCAGATGCGCCTCGCAGTACTCGCGCACGCGCCGCCATTGCGCATCGGCCAGGCCGCCGCCCACCTCGCGCGGCACGAACCCGCGCGACTGCACGAACAGCCGTTCGAGCGCGAGCAGCCACGCCGATTGCAGGCCGAGCGGGCCGTCCAGATCCTCGGTGCGCAGCGCGGTGTGGATCGCGCTGAGCCGCTGCGCGAGGGCCGGATCGGTCAGCGTCGCGCCGTGCAGCACCGGGCCGTTCGCGCCGCCCGCCAATTCGTCGGCGATGCCGGCCAGCCACTCGGGCGGCAGCCGGAACGTCTTCAGCGAATACGCGGCGTCGCCCACCCGCGTGCCGTCGTGCACCTCGCCGGGCGGCATCAGCGAAATGCTGCCGGGGCCGAGCAACAGGCTGTGGCCGCCGACCTGCTGGCGCTGCACGCCATCGGTCACGATGCCGACGTGGAAATCGAGGTGGTAATGCCGATCGAAACGGAATTCGCTGAAACGCGCGTCGCCGAGCACGAGTCCGGGGACATCGCGGCTGCGGGTGTATTCGACACGGTCTTTCATCGGGAGCGGGCGGAAAGGAAAAATGGCCGGCGTCGCATCGGACGCGCGACGAACGGCGATCGAGGTTAGCACGCCCGCCCGGCGTGCGCTCGCCTTACTCAGTCACGCTGGTCGGGGCCGGCGTGGCGAACTTGAAGCCTTCCGACGACTTCGCGATGCGGCTGGTCTCGCAGGTGGGCCGGATTTCGCCGTGCGTCACGGACGACAGCAACGAGGCGCTGGCCGCCATCACGGCCAGCGAGGCCAGACCGTAACCGGCGCCGAGGCCGCTGTTGGTGTTCTGCGAGAACGACGGGCCGCGCGCCGCGTTGGGTTGGCACGACACGCCAGCCACGGCAGGCTTCTTGACCAGTTCGCCGCTCGCCGCATCGTTGATGTTCTGCTCGATGACGCCGGCCTGAGCGGCCGACATCGTCAGCGCCGTGCCCATCAGCATCGACGACAAAAAGAATCGAATACGCATTACGGCCCCCAACTCTCATTGATTTTGGTGAATATCAGGCAGTGTAGACGGTTCCACCGAGGATCCTGTCTAGATTTGTGCAGCCAGGCAGGCGCCGCCCAAGCGGCATTCACGGCGGCGGCGCATGGCACACGACACAGAGCTTGTTGCCGTCCGGATCGCGGAAATACGCACCGTAATAGTCGGGATGGTATTGCGGACGCAGCCCCGGCGGCCCCTCGCAGCGCCCGCCCGCCGCGAGCGCCAGCGCATGGCAACGGTCGACCGTGGCGCGGTCGCCGGCCAACAGCGCCACCATCGGGCCGTTGCCCGGCGCGGCGGCCCCGCCGTCGAACGGCCGGCAGATCAGGAACAGCGGCCGCGCGGCGTCGGCCGGCATCCAGCCGGTCATCTCGGGCGGCGAGCGAAACTTCAGCGGCAGGCCCAGCGCCGCCATCAACGGCGCGTAGAACGCATGCGCGCGCTCGACATCGGCAACCCCGATACAGATGTGCGACAGCATGCCGTGCTCCGGGAAGATCGAACGCGACGATCATGCCACGGCGGCACGCTTGTCGCCTCGCACAAAGAAAAACACCCCGGCAGCCGAAGCTGCCGGGGTGTTTCGCTTGCCGCCCGAATCGGAAACGCTTAGGCGCGCTTATCGATCGAGGTGGCTTCGCGTTGCGTTTCGCCGACGAACAGCTGACGCGGACGGCCGATCTTCTGTTCCGGATCGCCGATCATTTCGTTCCACTGGCCGATCCAGCCCACCGTACGCGCCATCGCGAAGATGCAGGTGAACATGGCGGTCGGGATGCCCAGCGCGCGCTGAACGATGCCCGAGTAGAAATCGACGTTCGGGTACAGCTTGCGCGACACGAAGTATTCGTCTTCCAGCGCGATCTTCTCGAGCTGCATCGCGAGCTTGAACAGCGGGTCGTCGTGCAGGCCCAGTTCGTTCAGCACTTCGTGGCAGGTTTCGCGCATCAGCTTCGCACGCGGGTCGTAGTTCTTGTACACGCGGTGACCGAAGCCCATCAGCTTCACGCCCGAGTTCTTGTCCTTCACTTGCTTGATGAACTCGGGGATGTTGTCCGGCGAACCGATCTGCTCGAGCATGTTCAGCGCGGCTTCGTTCGCGCCGCCGTGCGCCGGACCCCACAGACAGGCGATACCGGCAGCGATACAGGCGAACGGGTTCGCGCCCGACGAACCGGCCAGACGGACGGTCGAGGTCGATGCGTTCTGCTCGTGATCGGCGTGCAGGATCAGGATACGGTCGAGGGCGCGCACCAGCACGTCGTTGACCTTGTACTCTTCGCACGGGTTCGCAAACATCATGTGCATGAAGTTCGCGCTGTACGAGAGTTCGTTCTTCGGGTACACGAACGGCTGGCCGATCGTGTACTTGTAGGCCATCGCAACCAGCGTCGGCAGCTTGGCGATCATGCGGATCGCCGACACTTCGCGGTGACGCGGGTCGTTGATGTCGAGCGAGTCGTGGTAGAACGCCGACAGCGCGCCGACTGCGGCGACCAGGATCGCCATCGGGTGCGCGTCGCGACGGAAGCCACGGAAGAAGAAGTGCATCTGCTCGTGCACCATCGTGTGCTTCGTGACGGTCTCGACGAACTCTTCCTTCTCCGCGGCGTTCGGCAGTTCGCCCTTCAGCAGCAGGTAGCAGGTTTCGAGGAAGTCCGCGTTTTGCGCGAGGTTGTCGATCGGGTAACCGCGGTACAGCAGTTCGCCCTTGTCCCCGTCAATGTACGTGATGGCCGAATTGCACGCCGCCGTGGACATGAAGCCCGGGTCGTACGTGAACTTGCCGGTCTGGCCGTACAGCTTGCGGATGTCGATTACGTCCGGGCCCAACGTGCCCTTGTAGATCGGCAGTTCGACGCTCGGCGAATTGTCGCTGAACGATAGCGTGGCTTTAACATCAGACGGAGTCATGGCACATCCTCAATCGAAAGTAGAAACGGGATTCGATAACGGGCGCGGCGCTCACACGCTGCGCAGCATCTCCAGCAGCCGGGAAACATCCGGGCCGGCAAGGTCGCCTTCCGGTTCCTTGCGCGCGAGCAGCAAGTCCATCAGGTCGTTGTCGGATAAGTCGAGCAGGCGGGTCAGCGCGCCCACGTCGGTATCGGTGAGGTCATGCTCGTATCGGTTGAGAAAACGATCGAGAATCACATCGTTTTCCAACAGACCGCGCCGCGCACGCCAGCGAAGGCGTGCGCGACGCAGCGGGTCGGACTGGTGCGACGAGTCAGTCATGTCGTATCAGGTCAGACCGCGCGGCGAACCATCAATTCCTTGATCTTGCCGATCGCCTTCGTCGGGTTCAGGCCCTTCGGGCAAACGTCGACGCAGTTCATGATCGTATGGCAACGGAACAGACGGTACGGATCCTCGAGGTTATCGAGGCGTTCGGCGGTGGCTTCGTCGCGGCTGTCCGCGATGAAGCGATACGCTTGCAGCAGGCCGGCCGGGCCGACGAACTTGTCCGGATTCCACCAGAAGCTCGGGCACGACGTGGAGCAGCTTGCGCACAGAATGCACTCGTACACGCCGTCCAGCTCTTCGCGTTCTTCCGGCGACTGCAGACGCTCCTTCTCGGGCGGCGGCGTGTCGTTGATCAGGAACGGCTTGATCGAGTGGTACTGGTTGAAGAAGTGCGTCATGTCGACGATCAGGTCGCGCACGACGGGCAGGCCCGGCAGCGGACGCAGCACGATCTTCTGCGGCAGTTCGTTCAGGTTGGTCAGACACGCCAGACCGTTCTTGCCGTTGATGTTCATCGCGTCCGAACCGCAGACGCCTTCACGGCACGAGCGACGGAACGACAGCGTTTCGTCCATTTCCTTCAGCTTGACCAGCGCGTCGAGCAGCATGCGTTCATGCGTGATCTCGACTTCGTACGTCTGCATGCGCGGCGCCGCGTCCTTGTCCGGATCGTAACGGTAGAGTTCAAAAATGCGTTTTGCCATTTCAAATTCCTTGGAGTCGGCTTAGAACGTACGCGCCTTGGGCGGCACCGATTCGACCGTCAGCGGCTGCATGTGCACCGGCTTGTAGTCGAGGCGATCGCCTTCGCTGAACCACAGCGTATGACGCATCCAGTTGTCGTCGTCGCGATGCGGATAGTCGTCCTGCGCATGCGCGCCGCGGCTTTCCTTGCGTGCCTCGGCCGACACCATCGTGGCGCGCGCCACTTCGACGAGGTTCTCCACTTCGAGCGCTTCGACGCGCGCCGTGTTGAACACCTTCGACTTGTCCTTCAGGTGGATGTGCTTCGCACGCTCCGTGACCTTCTTGATGTCCTGCACGCCTTCGGCCAGCAGCGCCGAGGTGCGGAACACGCCGGCATGCTTCTGCATCGAGCCGCGGATCTCGTTGGCGACGCTTTGCGCGTATTCGCCCGAGGTCGAGCTGTCGAGCTTGGCCAGACGCGAGAGTGCGAAATCGGCGGCGTCCTTCGGCAGCGGCTTGTGCTCGCGCTGCTTCTTGACGTGTTCGACGATGTGGTTGCCGGCCGCACGGCCGAACACCACGAGGTCGAGCAGCGAGTTCGTGCCCAGGCGGTTCGCGCCGTGGACCGACACGCACGAGCATTCGCCCACTGCGTAGAAGCCGTTGATCGGATCTTCGTGGCCCTTCGAGGTGCCGACGACCTGACCGTGAATGTTGGTCGGGATGCCGCCCATCTGGTAGTGGATGGTCGGCACGACCGGGATCGGTTCCTTGATGCAGTCGACGTTCGCGAACTTCAGTGCGATTTCGCGGATCGACGGCAGGCGCTTCAGAATCGTCTCGGCGCCGATGTGCGACAGGTCGAGCAGCACGTGATCCTTGTTCGGACCCACGCCGCGGCCTTCCTTGATTTCCTGGTCCATCGAGCGCGACACGAAATCGCGCGGCGCCAGATCCTTCAAGGTGGGCGCGTAGCGCTCCATGAAGCGTTCGCCGTCCGAGTTGCGCAGAATGCCGCCCTCGCCGCGCACGCCTTCGGTAATCAGCACGCCGGCACCGGCCACACCCGTCGGGTGGAACTGCCAGAACTCCATGTCCTGCAGCGCGATGCCCGAGCGCGCAGCCATGCCGAGGCCGTCGCCGGTGTTGATGAACGCGTTCGTGGATGCCGCGAAGATCCGGCCCGCGCCGCCCGTGGCGAACAGCGTGGTTTTGCCTTCGAGGATGTAGACGTCGCCCGTTTCCATTTCGAGGGCCGTCACGCCGAGCACGTCGCCGTCCGCGTCGCGGATCAGGTCGAGCGCCATCCATTCGACGAAGAACTGCGTCTTCGCCGCGACGTTCTGCTGATACAGCGTGTGCAGCAGCGCGTGACCGGTACGGTCGGCGGCCGCGCAGGCGCGCTGGACCGGCTTCTCGCCGTAGTTGGCCGTGTGGCCGCCGAACGGACGCTGGTAGATCGTGCCGTCCGCATTGCGGTCGAACGGCATGCCCATGTGTTCCAGTTCGTAGACGGCGTGCGGCGCTTCACGGCACATGAACTCGATCGCGTCCTGGTCGCCGAGCCAGTCGGAACCCTTGATCGTGTCGTAGAAGTGGTAATGCCAGTTGTCTTCGCTCATGTTGCCGAGCGAAGCGCCGATCCCGCCTTGGGCAGCGACCGTGTGCGAACGCGTCGGGAACACCTTCGACAGCACGCAGACCGACAGGCCCGCACGCGCCAGTTGCAGCGATGCGCGCATCCCGGAGCCGCCCGCGCCGACGATGACCACGTCGAACTTGCGACGCGGCAGGGAAGTATTGATTGCAGCCATTCTTTACACTCTCCAGAGAATCTGCGCAGCGTAGCCTGCGCACGCGAGCAGCCAGACGATCGTCAGCGATTGCAGCAGCAGCCGCACGCCGACAGGCTTCACGTAATCCATCCAGATGTCGCGAATGCCGACCCAGGCGTGATAGAACAGCGCCAGCAGCGTCACGAACGTCGCGAGCTTCATCCATTGCGTCGCGAAGATCGATGCCCAGCCGTCGTACGAAAAATCGCGTGCCGTAAAGAACCAGGCGAGCAGGATCACGGTGTAGACCGCCATGATCACGCCGGTGATCCGTTGCGCGAGCCAATCGCGCAGGCCGTAGTGAGCGCCGACGACGAGGCGCTTCGAGCCGATTCGGTTATTGCCAGACATTTTCTTAGAATGCTCCGAACAGTTTGAGCGCGACGACGGCCGTGAGGGCCAGCGAGACGACGAACACGACGATGGCCGTGCGCTTGCCGCTTTCCTTGGTGACGGCGTCGTGATTGACGTCCATCAGCAGGTGGCGGATGCCCGCGCAGAAATGATGGAGGAACGCCCAGGACAGCACGAGGACGATCAGCTTGACGAGAATATTGGAGAGGAAGGCCTTGAAAACATCGAAGCTGAGCTCAGATGTCAGGCTCTTGTCGAAGAGGTAGAGCAGGAAAGGAAGTGCGAGGAACAGCAATGCACCGCTGACTCGATGGAAGATCGACAATTGCCCCGCGATCGGCAGGCGATAGTTGCGGGTGATGTCTCCGATGCCGATATTCCGGTATTCCGGCCTCGGTTTTCTTACTGCTTCAGTCATGCTAGACCCCTACGATGTAGTCACACTAATCCGCGATTTTAGCGCCTTTTTATGTCGCGCTGCAGCGAAAACCTGCTCAGGATACTTGCTCTGCAGCGAACAAAAGGCGGCCCAAAACGTGCTTCGCATGTGGGCGCGAGCCGTTCCTCACTTGCCTCTCGGCCGTTTCGACGACGGCCTCGATCAATCCGATCAACTCAGATCGTTCTGATAGTAATACCCGGTTGTGACATACCAACCTCGCCGTACCTCGACCGGACGGTCTCCATAGGTATAGGACACGCGCTCGACCGACAGCAAAGGAAATCCACCGGCCACGCCCAGCAATTCGGCCACCGCCGGCTCCGCCGCCACTGCCCGCACCTTTTCGGTGGCGCGGATCATGCGGGTGCCGAACTCGGACTCGAACATCGCATAGAGCGGACCCTTGTAGTCGCTCAGGCGCTCGGACGTCAGCCCGCGGAACATCGCGCCGGGCAGCCAGATTTCGTCGAGCACGGTGGCCACGCCGTCGAATTCCAGCAGGCGGCGCACCTGAACCACCGGATCGGCCGGCTTCAGATCCAGTTGCCGCGCGATTTCGGCGGGGGCGCGCGTGCGCCGGCATTCCAGCAGGCGGCTCACGTGCGGATGCTCGACGCCGTCGTCGGCCAGCAGCCGCAGGAAGCGGAACTGCGCGCGCTCCTCGCTGTGGGTGGCCACGAACGTGCCCTTGCCCTGCCGGCGCACCAGCAGGTTGTCGGCGGCCAGCTCGTCGATCGCCTTGCGGACCGTGCCCTGGCTGACCTTGTAACGGGACGCCAGCTCGACCTCGCTGGGAATGATCTCGCCCGGCTTCCATTCGCCCGATTCGAGCCCCTGCGTGATCAATGCCTTGATCTGCTGGTATAAAGGGCTGAACGTGGGCGACGGCACCGGCGACGACGCAGGCGCCATCTCGCCGCCAGCCGTGGCCGGGCCGGGAGCGTTAGGGTTCGCCGCATTCGCCGGGTTGGATGTCATGGCGCGCATTTCAACACAAAGCCGAGTTTTCCGTCCACTCATTTCCCGCAATACATCTGTCTTATATAAGACATATGATACCGTTTGACTTTGACCCACCTCCCTCCTACACTCCGGGGCGAGCCGGGGATCGCGGTTCGAAGGCGCCTGGGCCTTGTCCCAAGCCGGTTTCCGGCCACGGCGCGACGGCATCGCGAATCCTCCGCCCTGCTTCAACGCATTGCTACGCGTAACACGCATAGAATGGCGTTCTGCTAGTTTCCTACGCTCATCGTCCTGGAGATTTCTCATGGCTAAGCCCGCAAAGCGCGTTGCCGTTACCGGCGCCGCAGGTCAAATCGCATACTCGCTGCTGTTCCGCATCGCGAACGGCGACCTGCTCGGCAAGGATCAACCGGTCATCCTGCAACTGCTCGACCTCCCGCAAGCACAAGCCGCCGTCAAGGGCGTCGTGATGGAACTCGACGACTGCGCGTTCCCGCTGCTGTCGGGCGTCGTCATCACCGACGATCCGAAGGTCGCGTTCAAGGATGCCGACGTCGCGCTGCTGGTCGGTGCGCGTCCGCGCTCGAAGGGCATGGAACGCAAGGATCTGCTGTCGGCCAACGCCGAGATCTTCACGGTTCAGGGCGCCGCGCTGAACGAAGTCGCCAGCCGCGACGTCAAGGTGCTGGTGGTCGGCAACCCGGCCAACACGAACGCCTACATCGCCATGAAGTCGGCGCCGGATCTGCCGAAGAAGAACTTCACGGCCATGCTGCGCCTGGACCACAACCGCGCGCTGTCGCAACTGGCCGCCAAGTCGGGCAAGCCGGTCGCCTCGATCGAGAAGCTGGCCGTGTGGGGCAACCACTCGCCGACGATGTACCCGGATTTCCGTTTCGCATCGGCCGAAGGCGAATCGATGCTGAAGCTGATCAACGACGACGTGTGGAACCGCGACACGTTCATCCCGACGGTCGGCAAGCGCGGCGCGGCGATCATCGAAGCGCGCGGCCTGTCGTCGGCCGCTTCGGCCGCCAACGCAGCGATCGACCACGTCCGTGACTGGGTCCTGGGCACGAACGGCAAGTGGGTCACGATGGGCATCCCGTCGGACGGCTCGTACGGCATCCCCGAAGACATCATCTACGGCGTGCCGGTCACCTGCGAAAACGGCGAATACAAGCGCGTGGAAGGCCTCGAGATCGACGCGTTCTCGCGCGAGAAGATGGACGGCACGCTGGCCGAGCTGCTCGAAGAGCGCGACGGCGTCGCCCACCTGCTGAAGTAAGGCAGCCCGGCGCGCGGCTCCGCCCCCCGGCGGGCCGCGCGCCACGCCGGCCGGCGCATTCCCTCGCGGGGTGCGCCGGCCGGCCGTTTTACCGCGATCCGCAACCGATCCGCGCACGCTTTGCCCCGCAGCCCGCAGCGCAGAGCCGGCCCGAATCCGCTGCTCACTCGATCCTCACGATCCGACGCGTAACGACGATGCCCGCCCTGTCTCCCGCCGAAGTGCTCTACGACGGCGCTTCGCCCCCCGCCCTCCTCCCCTGTTGCGATCACTACGCGGGCAGCGAAAAGCTGATGCGCAAGTCGCTCGCGCTGCAGGCCGAACTGGGCCCGGTGTTCGACGTCACGCTCGACTGCGAAGACGGCGCCGCGGTGGGCCGCGAGGCCGAGCACGCCGAGCTGGTGGCCGCCATGCTGAGCGACCCGGCCAACCGTCACGGCCGCGTCGGCGTCCGGATCCACGATTTCAGCCATCCGCACTGGCGCGACGACGTCCGCATCGTGCTGCGCGCCGCCCGCGCGCCGGCTTACATTACGCTTCCAAAAGTCGTCCACGCGGCCGATGTCGCCGAGGCCTGCGCCTTCATCGAAGGCACGCGCCGCGAGTTGGGCATCGCGCAGCCGATCCCGGCCGACGTCCTGATCGAAACCCACGGCGCGCTCGAACAGGTGGCGCGAATCGCCGCGCTGCCGAGCGTCTCGACGCTGAGCTTCGGGCTGATGGATTTCGTGTCCGCGCACCATGGCGCGATTCCCGACAGCGCAATGCGCGCGCCCGGCCAGTTCGACCACCCGCTCGTGCGGCGCGCCAAGCTCGAGATCGCCGCCGCCGCCCACGCACACGGCAAGACGCCCTCGCACAACGTCACCACCGAAATCCGCGACATGCAGGTGGTAGCCGGCAACGCGCGCCGCGCCCGCGACGAGTTCGGCTACACGCGCCAGTGGAGCATTCATCCCGCCCAGATCCCCGAGATCGTGGCCGCGTTCGCGCCGCGCGACGAGGAAATCGCGCTGGCCGCCGAGATCCTGCTGGCCGCGGCGGCAGCCGACTGGGGCCCGACGCGCCACCGCGACACGCTGCACGACCGCGCCAGCTACCGCTATTACTGGTCGGTGCTGCGCCGCGCCCATGCAACGGGCCGCGCGCTGCCGGCCGGCGTCGCGCGCTGGCTGCCGGCGCCGGCCGGCGCACAGGCATAAGCCATGCCTTCGCCGGCCGCCCGCCGCGATTTCGCAGCCGCCGCGCCATTCCCGTAACGGCGGCGCAATCGGCCCCGGCGCAGACGCCACGACAATCGCAAAATCGAGACAAAGTCTAAGAATTCCCTGAAAAACATCGGGCGAATTAGGAGAAAATAACGGCCGCTGCGCACATCGGGCGTGCGGTATTTCCCCTCGAAGAACGGGCCGGCCGCGCGCCCTCATTCACCGTATCCATAAAAAGGCTTTGAGCACATGAACAAACTGTTGATCGCCACCGCCATCGGCGCCTTGTCCGCGACGCTGCTGACCGTTGCGCCGGAAGCTTCGGCGCAAACGACCACCACGACGGCCAAGAAGGCCGTCGCCAAGCGTCCGGCGCCGAAGCGCCACCTGATCCCGCGCAGCAAGCGCGCGCGGGCTGCGGCAGCGGCGAAGGTCGATCCGGCACCGGAAGGCGCGGTCAAGTGGAGCTGCAAGGACGGCCTGTCCTACGAACTGGCCGGCGACATGAAGCGTGACCAGATCGTCACCGTCCACTGGGCGAACAAGAACTACAAGCTGCCGCGTCAAGCCACCACGACGGGCGCCGACGTGTTCTACGATCCGGCCAGCGGCCTGAAGCTGGTGGTGATCCCGACCAAGGGCATGCTGTTCAGCGACAAGGAAGACACGCGCCTGGCCGACGAATGCATGACGGCCGAAATGGCTTCGAGCGGCGCGCCGGCACCGACGCAGTCGAACGAACTGGCGCCGAACGTTCAGAAGTAAGCCGGCAGGCACCCCGCAGCACCCCGACCAGACAGGCGCTCCCACGACAGGAAACCTGATGTCCGTCCCGCAAACGACTGCCCGGCCCGCGCCGGGCCCGGTACGCGCCGAAGCACTCGGCGCCGTGCCGGGTTTCGAGATCGGCAGTGCGATCGCGCCGGCCACGGCGCGCCACGGCCGGCTCGGCGCACTCGATCGCGGCATGGCGTTCCTGTCGCCGCGCGCCTGCTCCGGCCGGCCGCGGCTGCCCGGCACA
>NZ_JAAGPF010000134.1 GCF_017104645.1 Burkholderia sp. Ac-20379 | reverse complement strand
CCTCGCCGTCCGCGCCCGCCGCCGCGAACGCGCCGCTGCCGGCCGCGCGCGTCGATCTCGCGAGCTTCGCGCCGAAACGCTTCGCGCTGCACTTCGGCACGCTGAAGCTGCTCAAGCGCAACTGGGAAAACGTGATCGTCGGCGCCTCGCACGTGGACGACCTCTGGCAGGCCAACGTGGCGTCGAACCAGGTGTCGGGCTACCTGTCGTGGGCGCCGCGCGGCGGCCAGAACAGCGCGGGCGTGCTCAATGCGCGGCTCGCCAAGCTGGTGATACCGAACAGCGCCGATCACGACCTGGTGGGCGGCGCGATGGACATGCCGACCGACCGCGCGATGCCGGCCATCGATCTAGTGGTCGATCAAGTGGTGGCGCGCGGCCACGACATCGGCCGGCTGCAGGTCAACGCGCACAACTTCGACGAGAACGGCATCCCGGTCTGGCAGCTCGACAAGCTCGAACTGGCCAACCCGGCCGCCAAGTTGACGGCCACCGCCAACTGGCGCACCTCGCGCCGCGCCATCGCGCGCGGCATCGACGGGGACGACGCGCCGCGCCGCACCGTGTTCGACTTCAAGCTGGCGGTCGACGACGCCGGCGCGCTGCTCGACCGCGTCGGCCTGCCGCGCACGGTCGCGAACGGCCGCGGCACGCTGGAAGGCAAGGTGGGCTGGCGCGGCGGCCCGACCGCCATCGATTACCCGTCGCTCGACGGCCGGCTGTCGATCGATCTCGCCCACGGCCAGATCCTCAAGGTCGATCCGGGCGCGGCCAAGCTGCTTGGCGTGCTGAGCCTGCAGGGGCTGGCGCGCTTCCTGACGCTCGATTTCCGCGACGTGATCGGCAAGGGCCTGCCGTTCGAATCGATCCAGGGCACCGGCCGGATCGACGACGGCATCGCCACCACCGACGATTTCCGCATGGTCACCGCGCCGGCGCGCGTGACCGTCAAGGGCAAGGTCGATCTGGCCCACGAAACGCAGGATCTGCACGCGCACATCGCACCGAAGGTCAGCGCCAGCGCGGCGGCGGTCGGCGCGGCCGTGATCAACCCGCTGCTCGGCCTCGGCGTGCTGGCCGCCAACCTCGCGCTGTCGCAAACGCTGGCCCACGCGTTCGCGTTCGACTACGCGATCACCGGTTCGTGGGCGCATCCGCTGATTCAGCGGGTGAGCGGCGATCGGGGTAAGATGGTTCGCACGCCCGACGGCGAAGCCCAGCGCTGATGCGCCGCCACACTGCCGGGCCGCACCCTTTTTACTCCTCGACGAAGCTTCCTCGATGACCGACCGATCCGATCGCGTTTCCCCGTTCACGGTCGCCGCGCTGCAGATGGTCAGCACGCCCGACGTCGTCCGCAACCTCGACGAGGCCGGCAGGCTGATCGCCGAGGCGGCCGCCGGCGGCGCGCAACTGGTGCTGTTGCCCGAATATTTCTGCTTCATGGGCCACCGCGACACCGACAAGCTTGCGATCGCCGAGCCTTATCGGAATGGCCCGATCCAGCGCTTCCTGGCCGACGCCGCGAAGCGCCACGGCGTCTGGGTGATCGGCGGCACGCTGCCGCTGGCCGCGCCGGAACCGTCGCGGGTGCTGAACACCACGCTCGTGTTCGATCCCGAAGGCCGCGAGGCGGCGCGCTACGACAAGATCCACCTGTTCAGCTTCGAGAAGGGCGAGGAATCGTTCGACGAGGCGCGCACGATCCGCCCCGGCGAAGCCGTGCAAACGTTCGAGGCTCCGTTCGGCAAGGTGGGCCTGTCGGTCTGCTACGATCTGCGCTTCCCGGAGTTGTACCGCAAGCTCGGCGATTGCGCCCTGATGGTGGTGCCGTCGGCCTTCACGTACACCACCGGCCGCGCGCACTGGGAAACGCTGCTGCGCGCGCGGGCGGTCGAGAACCAGTGCTACGTGCTGGCGGCCGCGCAGGGCGGCAAGCACGAGAACGGCCGCCGCACCTGGGGCCACAGCCTGCTGATCGATCCGTGGGGCGAGATCGTCGCCGTGCGCGAGGAAGGCGCCGGCGTCGTGGCCGGCCCGCTCGACGCGGCGCGCATCGCCGAAGTTCGCCAGAGCCTGCCCGCGTGGCGGCATCGCGTGCTCGGCTGAACGCCCCGCCCCCATTACGAGACACCCCCGAGTCACCCGCTAAGAACCCCGATACCGCATGAACATCATCGAACCCGGCATCCGCAATCTCGCCCTCGCCAAGGACATCCTGCTCACGCCGTACGGCCTCGACGAATCGCTGCTCACGCGCACGCTCGCCGACATCTTCACGCACCGCGTCGACTATGCGGATCTCTACTTCCAGGCCACGCGCAGCGAGGCCTGGAGCCTCGAGGAAGGGATCGTCAAATCGGGCAGCTTCAGCATCGACCAGGGTGTGGGCGTGCGCGCCGTGGCCGGCGACCGCACCGCGTTCGCCTACTCGGACGACCTCTCGCCCGAAGCGATCCGCCAGGCGGCCTCGGCCACCAAGGCGATCGCGGCGGCAGGCGGCGGGCGGCGCAAGGTGCAGGTCGCCTCGTCGCTGACCGGCGTGGCGGGGCGCAACCTGTATCTGCCGTCCGATCCGCTGGCGTCGCTCGACGCCACCGCCAAGGTCAAGCTGCTGGAGCGCATCGAGCAGATGGCGCGCGGCCGCGATCCGCGCATCACGCAGGTGATGGCGGGCCTGGCCGGCGAATACGACGTGGTGCTGGTGGCGCGCAGCGACGGCGCGCTGGCCGCCGACATCCGTCCGCTGGTGCGCGTGTCGGTCACGGTGATCGCCGAGCAGAACGGCCGCCGCGAAGTCGGCTCGGGCGGCGGCGGTGGCCGCTTCGATTACGGCTATTTCACCGACGAGGTGCTGTCGAAATACGTGGACGACGCCGTGCACGCGGCGCTCGTCAACCTCGACGCCCGCCCCGCGCCGGCCGGCACGATGACGGTGGTGCTCGGCTCGGGCTGGCCCGGCGTGCTGCTGCACGAGGCGATCGGCCATGGCCTCGAGGGCGATTTCAACCGCAAGGGTTCTTCCGCGTTCGCTGGCCAGATCGGCGAGCGCGTCGCCGCCAAGGGCGTGACGGTGGTGGACGACGGCACACTGCCGAACCGCCGCGGCTCGCTGAACATCGACGACGAAGGCAACCCGACGCAGTGCACCACGCTGATCGAGGACGGCATCCTGAAGGGCTACATCCAGGACACGCTGAACGCGCGCCTGATGAAGATGCCCGTCACCGGCAACGCGCGCCGCGAATCGTACGCGGCGCTGCCGATGCCGCGCATGACCAACACCTACATGCTGAACGGCGACAAGGATCCGCAGGAAATCATCGCCTCGGTCAAGAACGGCCTGTACGCGGTCAACTTCGGCGGCGGCCAGGTCGACATCACCAATGGCAAGTTCGTGTTCTCGGCCTCCGAGGCCTACATGATCGAAAACGGCAAGATCACCTACCCCGTCAAGGGCGCGACGCTGATCGGCAGCGGCCCGGAATCGCTGAAGTACGTCAGCATGATCGGCAACGACATGAAGCTCGATTCGGGCGTGGGCGTGTGCGGCAAGGAAGGCCAGAGCGTGCCGGTCGGCGTGGGGCAGCCGACGCTGCGCATCGATTCGATGACGGTGGGCGGCACCGCGTAAGGCGGGCCGGATCGGCATGGTGCGATGCGGCAAGTCCGCATCGCCATGCAGGTTTTCGTCATGAATACTTGATCTTGCGCGGATCATCCGCGTTTTTCACTGCCCCGGCTTGCACTTCGCGTGCGGCCCGGGTATAAAGTTGCAATCCTCTGCTCGACACACATCGAACACGCCATGTCCGCCAAGTTTTATTTTTACTTTTTTTGGTATCTCAGACCGCTGGCGGATCGAGAGGAGTGACAGCGCGCAAAGCGCGAACCGAATTCCTAGAAAACCGCCGGCAAACCCGGCGGTTTTTTTTCGTCCCGCCGGCGTCGCACCGGCTCCCGATGAACCACCGGCCGCCCATTCAACCCACGACGATATCCGCAACGGCCCGACGCCCGCCCGAACCGGCGACGCGACACTGGAGAACACTGCAATGCCCCCGCACAACACCGACGATGTCCGTATCCGCGAATTGAAAGAACTCACGCCGCCCGCCCATCTGATCCGCGAATTCCCGTGCTCGGAAGCCGTGGCCGAGCTGATCTACTCGACGCGCCGCTCGCTGCACCGGATCCTGCACGGCATGGACGACCGGCTCGTGGTGGTGATCGGCCCGTGCTCGATTCACGACACCAAGGCGGCGGTCGAATACGCGAACCAACTCGTCGACCTGCGCCGCAAGCACAAGGACGATCTGGAAATCGTGATGCGGGTGTACTTCGAGAAGCCGCGCACGACGGTGGGCTGGAAGGGGCTGATCAACGATCCGCAGCTCGACAACAGCTTCAAGATCAACGAAGGCCTGCGTACCGCGCGCGAACTGCTGCTGCAGATCAACTCGCTGGGCCTGCCGGCCGGCACCGAATTCCTCGACATGATCAGCCCGCAGTACATCGCCGATCTGGTGTCGTGGGGCGCGATCGGCGCGCGCACGACCGAATCGCAGGTGCACCGCGAGCTGGCCTCGGGCCTGTCGTGCCCGGTCGGCTTCAAGAACGGCACCGACGGCAACGTCAAGATCGCCGTGGACGCGATCAAGGCCGCGTCGCAGCCGCACCATTTCCTGTCGGTGACCAAGGGCGGCCACTCGGCGATCGTCTCGACGGCCGGCAACGAGGATTGCCACGTGATCCTGCGCGGCGGCAAGGCGCCGAACTACGACGCGGAAAGCGTGAACGCCGCCTGCACCGACATCGGCAAGGCCGGCCTCGCCGCGCGCCTGATGATCGACGCGAGCCACGCGAACAGCTCGAAGAAGCACGAGAACCAGATTCCCGTGTGCGCCGACATCGGCCGCCAACTGGCTGCCGGCGACGACCGCATCGTGGGCGTGATGGTGGAATCGCACCTCGTGGCCGGCCGCCAGGACCTGACGCCGGGCTGCCCGCTGACCTACGGCCAGAGCATCACCGACGCCTGCATCGGCTGGGACGACAGCGTCGCGCTGCTCGACGGCCTGGCCGAAGCGGTGCGCGCGCGCCGCGTGGCGCGCGGCAGCGGCAACTGAAGCGCCGGCGGCGGCGTGGCGACCTGCCCCGCCGCCGCCGAATCGCTGAAATAACCCATCGCCCGGGTGCGCTGACGCCGCCCGGGCGATGTGTTTTTACCGCGCTGGATCGATGAGCCGGCCGATCAGTCGATCGCGCCCGAGCCGAAGATTTCCGCGTGCACGCGCTCGCGCGCCACGCCGAGCGCCAGCAGCGCATCGCGCTGCGCGTTCATGAACGCCACCGGGCCGCAGATGTAGTAATCGGCATCGGGCAGCACCGAGGCGCGCAGCACGTCGGGCGTCAGACGCCCTTCGCGATCGTGATCGATGCCGGGGCGATCGCCGGGGCCGACGATGTCGTAGAGCACCTCGCGCTTCGCGTCGGGATGGGCCGCAACCAGCGCGTTGAGCCAGTCGCGGAACGCATGCACGCTGCCCGAACGGCAGGCGTGCACGAAGCGGATCGGCCGCGTGCTGCCCGCCGCCGCCAGCGCCGAGGCCATCGACACCATCGGCGTGATGCCGACCCCGCCCGAAATCAGCACCACCGGCTTGCCGGTATCGCGCGACAGCGTGAAATCGCCGGCCGGCGCCGTCACCTCGACGATCGCGCCCGCCTCCACCCCGTCGTGCAGTTGCACCGAGATCTTGCCGGCCGGCACCGCCGGTTCGCTGCCGGCGGCGCGCCCGGCCTCGCGCTTCACCGAAATCCGCAGCCACTTGCCGTTCGGCGCGTCCGACAGGCTGTACTGGCGCGGCTGATCGACGCCGAGATCGCTCACGTGGCGCTTGACCGACACGAACTGGCCCGGCTCGAATTCCGGCGCCGCGCCGCCGTCGGCCGGCTCCAGGTAGAACGAGGTGATTTCGTCGCTTTCGCGCTGCTTGCGCACCACGCGGAACGGGCGGTAGCCGCTCCACGGCGCGGCGTCGTAAAGCTTGGCCTCGACGCCGATCAGCACCTGCGCGAGCTGCGCGTAGGCCACCTGCCATGCCGCGAGCGTGTCCGCATCGACGGCATCGCCGAGCACCTCGACGATCGACGCCAGCAAATGCTCGCCGACGATCGGATAGTGTTCGGGCCGGATCGACAGGCTCACATGCTTCTGCGCGATCCGCGACACGGCGCTGCCGAGCACGGCGAGGTTGTCGATATTCGCCGCATACGCGTACACCGCCTTCGCCAGCGCCTCCGGCTGGCCACCGCCCGAGCTTTGATGGGTCTGGTTGAACAGGTTCCGCAGCTCCGGGCGGTGCGCGAACATCCGTTGATAGAAGTGTTGCGTGATGGTCGAGCCGTGGGCGGCAAGCACCGGAGCGGTAGCCTTGACCCGGGCCATCTGGTCGGCGGTGAGCGTCGTCATGCGTGTTCTCCGTGGGGGTATTTTTAAAGATGTATTCACAATACATCTTTAAAGCCCAAACGTCGACACGGACAAATTGACGCATCAATTTCATCGATAACGGCCAGCGCCCCGGCCGATCGCGCCCTTATTATGGCCGGCCGCGCTCCCACAGCACGTCGCTGCCGCCGGCTGCGCGGTTCAGCACGCGCGCCAGCACGAACAGCAGATCCGAGAGCCGGTTCACGTAGCGGCGCGGCGTGGCTTCGACCGCTTCGGCCGCCCCCAGCGAGACGATCGAGCGCTCGGCGCGCCGGCACACGGTGCGGCAGACATGCGCGAGCGCCGCCGTGCGCGCGCCGCCCGGCAGGATGAATTCCTTCAGCGGCGGCAGTTGCGCGTTGTAGTGCGCGAGCCAATCGTCGAGCCGGGCCAGGTGCGCATCGGTCATCGCCACGTGGCCGGGAATGCACAGCTCGCCGCCCAGATCGAACAAATCGTGCTGGATCGCCGACAGCGCGCCGCGGATATCCTCCGGCAACGGCTCGGCCAGCAGCACGCCAAGCTGCGAATTGAGTTCGTCGACATCGCCGATCGCCGCGATCCGCGCCGCGTCCTTGGCGACGCGGCTGCCGTCGCCCAGGCCCGTGGTGCCGTCGTCGCCGGTGCGGGTCGCAATCTTGCTCAGGCGGTTGCCCATGGTTCGTCCTCGTCGTGTGCGGGCGCGCGGCCCCGCGGATGATTGACGGCGCGGGGCCTCACCCTCCCCCTCGAAGGGAAAGCAGCCGGCGCACGCGCGCGAACGCCGATTATCCCAGCCGCGGCCCGCTCAGGGCGGCCGCCTTTGCGCGTAGAATGATTCGCCCATGGTCGCACCGGCGCACGTCCCGCCGGCCCGCGACGGCAGGCCCCCACCAGCCGCTCCAGGAGACACGCGTGAACCATCCCGCCCCGCCGGCGTCGCTGCGCCGTCCGTTCCCCGATGCGCTGCGCGACGCGCTGGCCGCCGCGTTCGGCGAGCGCTTTTCCACCTCCGAAGCCGTGCGCACCCATCACGGCCGCGACGAATCCCCGTTCGATCCCGAGCTGCCCGACGCCGTCGTGTTCGCGCAGGACGCCGACGAAGTCCGCACCGTGGTCGCGCTCTGCGCGCAGCATGGCGTGCCGTTGATTCCGTACGGCGCCGGCTCCTCGCTCGAAGGCCATCTGCTGGCGGTGCGCGGCGGCGTCTCGCTCGACGTGTCGCGCATGAACCGCGTGCTGTCGATCGACGCCGACGACCTGACCGTCACGGTCGAGCCCGGCATCACGCGCAAGGCGCTCAACGAGACGCTGCGCGACACCGGCCTGTTCTTCCCGATCGATCCGGGCGCCGACGCAAGCATCGGCGGCATGACCGCCACCCGCGCCTCGGGCACCAACGCCGTGCGCTACGGCACGATGCGCGAGAACGTGCTCGGCCTCACCGCCGTGCTGGCCGACGGCCGCGTCATCAAAACCGGCAGCCGAGCACGCAAGTCGTCGGCCGGCTACGACCTGACGCGCCTGCTGGTCGGCTCCGAAGGCACGCTCGGCGTGATCACCGCGATCACGCTGCGCCTGCACCCGCTGCCCGAGGCCGTGTCGGCCGCCACCTGCACGTTCCCGTCGATGGGCGACGCCGTGCGCAGCGTGATCGAGACGATCCAGACGGGCGTGCCGATCGCGCGCGTCGAATTCATCGACGCGCTCGGCATCCGCGCCATCAATCGCCACTCGAACCTGACGCTCGCCGAAGCGCCGACGCTGTTCTTCGAATTTCACGGCACCGAGGCCGGCGTGCGCGAGCAGGCCGAACGCGTGCAGGAACTGGCCGCGCAGAACGGCGGCGAGGGCTTCGAATGGGCAACGCGGCCCGAGGATCGCACGCGGCTCTGGTCGGCGCGACACAACGCGTTCTTCGGCATGCTGCAGCTGAAGCCGGGCTGCCGCGCCGTGACCACCGACGTATGCGTGCCGATCTCGCGCCTGGCTGCCTGCGTCGAGGAAACCGAGGCCGACCTGCGCGCCTCCACGCTGCCCTGCCCCATCGTCGGGCACGTCGGCGACGGCAATTTCCACGTCGCGATCCTGATCGATCCGGCCAAGCCCGAGGAACTGCGGGAAGCCGAGCAGATCAACGAGCGGATCGTCGAACGCGCGCTGCGCATGGGCGGCACCTGCACCGGCGAGCACGGCGTGGGCCTGCACAAGATGCGCTTCCTCGCCGCCGAACACGGCGAGAACGCGATCGACGCGATGCGCGCCATCAAGCTCGCGCTCGATCCGCACAACCTGATGAATCCCGGCAAGATCTTCAGCCTCGACGCCTGACACACGCGCCGCCGGCGCGTAACACGGGCCATCGAGCGGCGCATGACACGGCACCGGGCACGACACGAAAACGGCCGACCACGGCCGCCCCAGGAGGAGACATGAACGCCATCGACGACGCGCTGGCCAACGCCGCCGCCGACGCCAGCAGCGCCGAACCCCGGCCGCTCGATCCAGCCGCGCGCGCGCAGCGCCAGCGCGAAGTGGTGCAGGCGCTGATGGCCGTGCTGCCGACGCACTGCCTGCTCCATCGCGACGAGGACACCGCCGCCTACGAATGCGACGGCATGGCCGCCTACCGGCGCCTGCCGCTGGCCGTCGCGCTGCCCGAAACCGAATCGCAGGTGCAGCGGATCGTGCAGATCTGCCGCCGCCTGAACGTGCCGATCGTGCCGCGCGGCGCAGGCACCGGCCTGTCGGGCGGCGCGCTGCCGAACCAGCACGGCATCGTGGTGTCGCTCGCGCGCTTCACGCGCATCGTCGAGGTCGATTCGTACGCGCGCACCGCCACCGTGCAGCCCGGCGTGCGCAATCTGGCGATCTCGGAGGCGGCCGCACCGTACGGGCTCTATTACGCGCCCGATCCGTCGTCGCAGATCGCCTGCACGATCGGCGGCAACGTCGCCGAGAACTCGGGCGGCGTGCACTGCCTCAAGTACGGGCTGACCGTGCACAACGTGCTGCGCGTGCGCGCCGTGACGATCGACGGCGACGTGGTGGAATTCGGCTCGCTCGCGCTCGATACGCCGGGCCTCGACCTGCTCGCCGTGATGATCGGCAGCGAGGGCATGTTCGCGATCGTCACGGAAATCACCGTCAAGCTGATCCCCAAGCCGCAGGCCGCGCAACTCGTGATGGCCAGCTTCGACGACGTGGTGAAGGGCGGCGAGGCGGTGGCCGCGATCATCGCCGCGGGCATCGTGCCGGCCGGGCTGGAGATGATGGACAAGCCCGCCACCCAGGCCGTCGAGGCGTTCACGCAGGCCGGCTACGATCTCGACGCCGCCGCGATCCTGCTCTGCGAATCGGACGGCACGCCCGACGAGGTGGCCGAGGAGATCGCGCGCGTGACGGCCGTGCTGAAGACGAGCGGCGCGACGCGCCTGCAGGTGTCGCGCTCGGAGAGCGAACGGCTGCGCTTCTGGTCGGGCCGCAAGAACGCGTTCCCGGCCGCCGGGCGCATTTCGCCCGACTACTACTGCATGGACGGCACCGTGCCGCGCCGCGCGATCGGCCCGCTGCTCGCGCGCATCGAGCAGATGGAGCAGCGCTACGGGCTGCGCTGCATCAACGTGTTCCATGCGGGCGACGGCAACATGCACCCGCTGATCCTGTTCAACGCCAACGCGCCCGACGAGTTGCACCGCGCCGAGCTGTTCGGCGCCGACATCCTCGAAAGCTGTGTCGAGCTGGGCGGCACGGTGACGGGCGAGCACGGCGTGGGCGTCGAGAAGCTCGATTCGATGTGCGTGCAGTTCTCGCCCGAGGAACGCGACACGTTCTTCGCCGTCAAGCGCGCGTTCGATCCGGCCAACCTGCTGAACCCCGACAAGGGCATTCCGAGCCGCGCGCGCTGCGCCGAATACGGCCGCATGCACGTGCGCGGCGGGCTGCTGCCGCGCCCCGATCTGCCCCGCTTCTGAGCCGCTTCTGAGCCGCGGGCGCATCCCGGCCCGGCCTTGCCGACACATCCGGCGCGGCCGCCGGGCCGCGCGTCTGTAGGGAGTTCGCCCGACTGTCGGCGCGCATGGCGTCGGTACAATCGACACAGAACAAACTTGGGAGGAGCCGGTACCGGATGGAACAGGACGACATCGTCGCGCACTGGGCCGAGCGCATCCGCGCGGCGGGCGCCGAAGGCCGCGGCCTGCGGATTCGCGGCGGCGGCACCAAGGATTGGTACGGCCATCCGGTCGACGGCGAACTGATCGACACGCGCGCCTGGCGCGGCCTCGTCGCCTACGATCCGGCCGAACTGGTCGTCACGGCGCGGGCCGGCACGCCGCTGCGCGAGATCGAAGCCGAGCTGGCCGCCCACGGCCAGATGCTGCCGTTCGAGCCGCCCCACTTCGGCCTGCAGGCCAGCTTCGGCGGCGCGATCGCGGCCGGATTGTCGGGCCCGCGACGCGCCAGCGCGGGCGCGGTGCGCGATTTCGTGCTCGGCGTGACGCTGATGAACGGCCGCGGCAACGTGCTGCGCTTCGGCGGCCAGGTCGTCAAGAACGTGGCCGGCTACGACGTCTCGCGGCTGATGGCCGGCTCGCTCGGCACGCTCGGGCTGATGCTCGACCTGTCGATCAAGGTGCTGCCGCGCCCGGTCGCCGAGCTCACGATCAAGTTCGACACGAGCGCCACCGACGCCGTGCGCAAGCTCAACGAATGGGCCGGCCATCCGTTTCCGATCAGCGCGAGCGTGTGGCGCTTCGGCACGCTGGTGCTGCGGCTGTCGGGCGCCGAAGCCGCGGTCAAATCGGCCAAGACGATGCTCGGCGGCGAAGCCGTCGACGCGGTCGAGGCGCAGCGCTTCTGGGAAGGCGTGCGCGAGCAGAACGATCCGTTCTTCAACGCGCTCGCGCCGGGCCAGGCGCTGTGGCGGCTGTCGCTGCCGTCGATCACCGAGCCGCTGCACCTGCCCGGCTCGCAAATGATGGAATGGGGCGGCGCGCAGCGCTGGTGGATCACCGACGCCGACGCCACCGCGGTGCGCGTGAGCGCCAAGCAGGCGGGCGGCCATGCCACGCTGTTCCGCGCCGCCGCCGGCTACGCGCAGGGCGTGCCGGTGTTCACGCCGCTCGCCGCACCGCTGCTGGCGATCCATCGCAGCCTGAAAACCGCCTTCGATCCGGACCGCGTATTCAACCGCGGCCGGCTCTACCCCGATCTCTGAGCCGCTCATGCAGACGAATCTCGCCGATTTCATCCGCGGCACGCCCGATGGCGACGAAGCCGAATCGATCCTGCGCAAGTGCGTGCATTGCGGCTTCTGCACGGCGACCTGCCCGACCTATCAACTGCTCGGCGACGAACTCGACGGCCCGCGCGGGCGCATCTACCTGATCAAGCAGATGCTGGAAGGCGCGCCCGTCACGCGCAGCACCCAGCAGCATCTCGACCGCTGCCTGACCTGCCGCAGTTGCGAAAGCACCTGCCCGTCGGGCGTGCAATACGGGCGGCTCGTGGAAATCGGCCGCCAGCAGCTCGAGGCGCGCGTGCCGCGCACGCTGTCGCAGCGCCTGATGCGGCGCGCGCTCGCGAGCTTCGTGCCGAACGGCGCGCTGTTCGGGCCGGCCATGCGGATCGGCCAGCAGATCCGCCCGCTGCTGCCGCGCCAGTTGCGCGACAAGGTGCCGCTGCGCGCGCGGCCGCTCGCGTGGCCCACCGCGCGGCATCCGCGCAAGATGCTGATGCTGGCCGGCTGCGTGCAGCCGTCGATGATGCCGAACGTGAACATCGCCACGGCGCGCGTGCTCGACGCGCTCGGCATCGAAACCGTGATCGCGCCCGAGGCGGGCTGCTGCGGCGCGATCCGGCTGCACCTGAACTACCGCGACGAAGCGCTGGACGACGCGCGCCGCAACATCGACGCCTGGTGGCCCGCGATCGAGGCCGGCGCCGAGGCGATCGTCATGAACGCCAGCGGCTGCGGCGCCACGGTGCTCGAATACGCGCACCTGCTGCGCAGCGACCCGGCCTATGCCGACAAGGCGCGGCGCGTGGTCGAGCTGACGCGCGACGTCTCCGAGCTGCTGGCCGGTTTCGAGGCGCGGCTCGTCGCGCTGGCCAAGCGGCGCGGCATGCAAACCGTCGCCTACCACCCGCCCTGCACGCTGCAGCACGGCCAGCAATCGCGCGGCAAGGTCGAGCGGCTGCTCGGCGCGCTCGGCGTGGACCTGCGCGTGCCGGCCGACAGCCACCTGTGCTGCGGCTCGGCCGGCACCTATTCGCTGACCCAGCCCTCGCTGTCGCACAAGCTGCGCCGCCAGAAGCTCGCGCGGATCGGCGAACTCGATCCGCAACTGATCGTGTCGGGCAACATCGGCTGCATCTCGCACCTGCAAAGCGGCACGCACACGCCCGTCATGCACTGGATCCAGCTCGTCGAGCAGTTGATCGACGACTGACGCCTGCGGCCGCGGCGCGATCCGTATAATGAGACGCGCCGCCTCCGGGCGGCGCCGCTTCGTGTCCGGGGCCGCTGGTTCGTCGGCCCCTCGTCCGCACTTCGTCCGCCTTCCGCCGCGCATGTCCGATCTCGCCGCCAGCCTCGCCACCGTTCACCGCCGCATCGACGACGCGGCCCGTTCCGCCGGGCGCGCGCCCGGCGACGTGGCGCTGCTCGCGGTGTCCAAGACGTTCCCCGCCGACGCCGTGCGCGATGCGCACGCGGCGGGCCAGCGCGCGTTCGGCGAGAACTACGTGCAGGAATCGCTCGACAAGATCGCCGCGCTGGCCGAGTTGCGCGACACGCTCGAATGGCATTTCATCGGCCCGCTGCAATCGAACAAGACGCGCCCGGTGGCCGAGCAGTTCGACTGGGTGCATTCGGTCGACCGCCTGAAGATCGCGCAACGGCTCGCCGAACAGCGGCCCGCGCATCTGCCGCCGCTGAACGTGTGCGTGCAGGTGAACGTCAGCGGCGAGGCCAGCAAGAGCGGCGTCGCGCCGGCCGAGGCGGGCGCGCTCGCGCGCGCGATCGCGGCCATGCCCACGCTGCGGCTGCGCGGGCTGATGGCGATTCCCGAACCGGCCGGCGATCTCGACGCGCAACGCGCGCCGCACCGGCTGCTGCGCGAACTGTTCGACACGCTGAACGCCGGCGGCCTGGCGCTCGACACGCTGTCGATGGGCATGTCGGCCGACCTCGAGGCGGCCGTGCTCGAAGGCGCCACGCTGGTGCGCGTCGGCACCGCGATCTTCGGCGCGCGCGACTATTCCACGCCGCGCGCCTCCTGAGCTTCCGAATCCTTCCTCACTCGCACTCATCATGAAAATTGCATTCATCGGCGGCGGCAACATGGCGGCCGCGCTGATCGGCGGAATCGTCAAGCGCGGCACCGCAACGCCCGGCAACCTCTACGTGATCGACCCCAACGAGAGCACCCGCACGCGCCTGCGCGACGCCATGGGCGTGCAGACCGGCGAGGCGATCGACGCCGCGCTGGCCGGCTACGACGCGATCGTGCTGGCGGTCAAGCCGCAGGTGCTGAACGAGGTGGCGAAGGCGCTCGCGCCGCACGCCGGCAACGCGCTCGTGATCAGCATCGCGGCCGGCATCCGCGCCACCGATCTGTCGCGCTGGCTCGGCGGCAACACGCGCATCGTGCGCACCATGCCGAACACGCCGGCGCTGGTCGGGATGGGCGTGACGGGCCTGGCCGCGCTGCCGGGCGTCGATGCCGCCGGCCGCGAGCTGGCCTCGGCCGTGCTCGGCGCGGTGGGCGAGACCGTCTGGTTCGACGACGAATCGAAGCTCGACGCCGTCACCGCGATCTCGGGCAGCGGCCCGGCCTACGTGTTCTATTTCATCGAGGCGCTGCAGGAAGCCGCGCGCCAGCTCGGCATGAACGACGAGCAGGGCCGCGCGCTGGCCGTCGCCACCTTCACGGGCGCCGCGCAACTGGCCGCGCAGTCGGACGAGCCGGCGAGCGTGCTGCGCGAGCGCGTGACCTCGAAGGGCGGCACCACCGCCGCCGCGCTGGCCGCGTTCGACGCACAGCAACTGAAGGATGCGATCGTGCGCGGCGTGCTGGCCGCCGACGCGCGCGCCAAGGAACTCGGCGACGAACTGGGCCAGGCCTGACGCCCGGCGCGCGAAGGCGCGCCATTAACGGAAAAAGCGACCTCGAAGGTCGCTTTTTTCATGGCTGCGCGCGGTTCAGGCGCCGTTCATGCACCGGCGAGCGCGTAATGCAGCGCAATGCCGACGAACAGCGCGCCGCCGAGCCAGTTGTTGTGACGGAACGCGGCGAAGCACTTCATGCGGTCGCGATCCTTGATCAGCGTGTAGTGGTAGACGGCGCAGCCGGCCGCCACCGCCCAGCCGAGCCAGAACACCGGCCCGAAATGCTGGACCAGCCCGATCCACACGTAGATCGCGAACACGGCCGCGTAGCAGAACATGATCGCCATCACGTCGTACCGGCCGAACGTGATCGCGGAAGTGCGCATGCCGATGCGCAGGTCGTCGTCGCGATCGACCATCGCGTAGGCCGTGTCGTAGGCCACCGACCAGAACACGTTGGCGATCAGCATGACCCACGCGATCGGCGGCACGGCGTCCTGCACCGCGGCGAACGCCATCGGAATGCCGAAGCCGAACGCAATGCCGAGATACGCCTGCGGAATCGCGAAGAAGCGCTTCATGAACGGGTAGCTGCCGGCCACGAACACGGCCACCACCGACAGCCCCTTGGTCAGCCCGTTGAGCGGCAGGATCAGCAGGAACGCCAGCAGCGCGAGCACCACGGCGATCGCGATCGCCTCCCACGCCTGAATCTTGCCCGAGGTCAGCGGCCGGTCGACGGTGCGCTTCACGTGGCGGTCGAAATCGCGGTCGGCGTAATCGTTGATCGCGCAACCGGCCGAACGCATCAGCAAGGTGCCGACCACGAAGATCGCCAGCAGCGAAAGCGACGGGCGGCCGCCCGACGCGATCCACAACGCGTTCAGCGTGGGCCACAGCAGCAGCAGGCTGCCGATCGGCTTGTCCATCCGGACAAGGCGCAGATACAGGGGGAAACGGGCAAACATGTCGGAATTCCGCCGCAAAAACGATGGCGGCATTGTAACGCGCGGCGGCGGGCAGCCCACGCGAGCCGCCCGCCGCCGCGCGCTCGGCGCGGACGAAAAAAAACCTCCCGCCGATGCAGGAGGCTTCGCACCGCGCGAACGGCCGCGCCGGCTTATTGCAGCAGCGAGCGCAGCATCCAGGCGGTCTTTTCATGCACCTGCATGCGTTGCGTCAGCAGGTCGGCGGTCGGTTCGTCGCTGGCCGAATCGGCGTCGGGGAAGATCTCGCGCGCGGTGCGCGTGACGGCTTCGTGCCCTTCCACGAGCTGGCGGATCATGTCTTCCGCGGCCGGCACGCCCGAGGCTTCCGGCACCACCGTCAGCTTCGCGAAATCGCCGTAGGTGCCCGGCGCGACCACGCCCAGCGTGCGGATCCGTTCGGCCACGGCGTCCACCGCGAGCCAGAGTTCGTTGTACTGCTCCTCGAACATCAGGTGCAGCGTGTTGAACATCGGGCCGGTCACGTTCCAGTGGAAATAATGCGTCTTCAGGTACAGCGAAAACGTGTCGGCCAACAGCCGCGACAGGCCGTCCGCAATCTTCTTGCGGTCCTTGTCGCCGATGCCGATGTTGATCTGCGTTGCGTTGCCTTTTTTGGCCATGTTGCTGACTCCTCGTCGATGAGTTGAACCGGCTTGAAACGCTTCGGGATCGCCCGCTCGTCCTGCCTGAACCGGGTGATCCGAGCGCGGCTCAGTGTAGCGTAGAACGCTGGATGGGGACGGATAAGGCCGCTCGGCCGATCGCTCGATGCAGCCCGGCGCCGCGCTCAGGCGCCGTTCAGATGCGCCATCGCCTGCGCGGCCAGCGTCAGCACGCCGGCGAACGTGACGGCGAAACCGAAGGTTTGGCGAAACGCCGAGGTGGCCGCGCGATTGACGGCAACGGCGGCGGCGGCTTGAGCGGCCGCAGGCGCGGAAACGGGACGGGCGATCTGCATGATGGTTCTCCTTCGAATCGGGTGGGGCTCAGGCGCCGAGCAGGCGGCCCGCGAAATACGCGACGGCCAGCGGGCGAAGCTGCCGGAACAGCGCACGCGCGCGATGGGCCGTGCGTTCGGCGTCGATCTGCTGCGAAGGTCGGTTCATGGCGGCTCCGGGTTCGGGTTCGGCTGACGGACGAGATGCGGAAGACCGGCGATCCGGTCCGGGCTGGCCTGGGCGGCGAATCCGCCGCCGCTGCCTCAGCCCATGGATGCCATCATAGAAAACGCTATCGATTAAGTAAATTCAATAGAATTTATATAACTCATAGGCAAAACAAAACCGGGGCAAGCCGCACCCCGGTTCACTCGCGCCGATCGCCTGCCGTGCCGCTCAGTTCAGCGTGGCGGGCATGTCGAGCTTGGCCACGCCCGGCAGATCGCAGGCGGCGATCGCCTCGCTGATCGCGTCGATGGCCGGCATCCGCGTGAAGCTCTTGCGCCAGACCAGCACGACGCGGCGATCCGGCACCGGCTCGTCGAACGGCACGTAGGCGAGCAGATCCGAATCGGTGTTGTTGGCCAGCGGCCCCACTTCGCCCACCGACATGCGCGGCAGCACGGTGATGCCCACCCCGCTCGCGACCATGTGGCGGATGGTTTCCAGCGACGAGCCTTCGAACGTCTTCTGGATGCCGTCGGCGGTTTGCGAGAAGTGCATCAGCTCGGGGCACACGCCGAGCACGTGGTCGCGGAAGCAATGGCCGTTGCCGAGCAGCAGCATGGTTTCCTGCTTGAGATCGGCGGCGTCGATCTTGCGGCGCTTCGACCACGGGTGGCTCGACGGCAGCGCCACCACGAACGGCTCGTCGTACAGCGGGCGCACCATCAGGCCGGTTTCGGGGAACGGCAGCGCCATGATGGCCGCGTCGATCTCGCCCTGCTTGAGCAGCTCGAGCAGCTTCAGCGTGTAGTTCTCCTGCAGCATCAGCGGCATCTGCGGCACGCGCTGGATCATCTGCTTGACCAGCGTGGGCAGCAGGTACGGCCCGATCGTGTAGATCACGCCGAGCCGGAACGGGCCGACCAGCGGATCCTTGCCCTGCTTGGCGATTTCCTTGATGGCGAAGGTCTGTTCGAGCACGCGCTGCGCCTGCGTGACGATCTGGTCGCCGATCGGCGTCACGCTCACTTCGCTCGCGCCGCGCTCGAAAATCTGCACGTTCAGCTCGTCCTCGAGCTTCTTGATCGCAACCGATAGCGTCGGCTGGCTCACGAAGCACGCTTCGGCGGCTCGGCCGAAATGCCGCTCGCGGGCGACGGCGACGATGTACTTCAGTTCAGTAAGCGTCATTTTGGTCAATCACGGGAATGCAAACGATAGTTTTAATTTATACACCGGATAGCGCGGTTTCGCCAGCGTTCCTTAGCGGCAATGGCTCGCGCCCCGTTTAATGTTGACGAGGCGAGGCGCTGAACGGCAGCCGCCTGCGACGCAACACCGCGCCGCCCAGACGCTATCGAGGGGATCTCAGGCCTTCAGGAATTGCTCGCGGGCACCAAGCCAGCGCGCGAGATGCTGCGTGACGACGTCGGGATGGTGCGCGATCAGCGCGCCGGCCGCCTCGCGGGCCGGATCGATCAGCCAGCCGTCCTGCTCCAGGTCGGCGAAGCGCAGCATCGCTGCGCCCGATTGCCGCGCCCCGAGGAATTCGCCGGGGCCGCGGATTTCGAGATCGCGGCGGGCGATCTCGAAGCCGTCGTTGGTTTCGCGCATGGTCTTGAGCCGCGCGCGGCCCGCGATCGACAGCGGCCCGCTGTACATCAGCACGCAAGCCGACGCGGCGGTGCCGCGCCCGACCCGGCCGCGCAACTGGTGCAATTGCGCGAGGCCGAAGCGCTCGGCGTGCTCGATCACCATCAGCGACGCGTTCGGCACGTCCACGCCCACTTCGATCACGGTGGTGGCCACCAGCAGCTGCACCTCGTTGCGCGAGAACGCCTCCATCACGGTGGCCTTCTCGAGCGGGGACAGCCGGCCGTGCACCAGCCCGACGTTGACGCCCGGCAGCGCCGCCGCGAGCGTTTCGTAGGTCTCGACGGCGGTCTGCAACTGCAGCGTCTCGCTCTCCTCGATCAGCGGGCAGACCCAGTAGACCTGCCGGCCGCCGAGCGCCGCGTCGCGCACGCGGCCGATCACTTCCTCGCGGCGCGCGTCGGCCACCAGCTTGGTGACGATCGGCGTGCGGCCGGGCGGCAGCTCGTCGATGGTCGACACCTCGAGATCGGCGTAATAGGTCATCGCCAGCGTGCGCGGGATCGGCGTGGCCGACATCATCAGCTGATGCGGCTGGAAGCCGGCCGGCCCGCCGGCCTTGGCGCGCAGCGCGAGCCGCTGCGCCACGCCGAAGCGGTGCTGTTCGTCGACGATCACGAGGCCGAGCCGCTTGAATTCGACGGTGTCCTGAATGATCGCGTGGGTGCCGATCACGAGCTGCGCGGTGCCGAGCGCGGCGGCCTCGATCGCCGAGCGCTTCTCCTTCGCCTTCAGGCTGCCGGCCAGCCACGCCACCGTCACGCCGAGCGGTTCGAGCCAGCCGCGCAGCTTGCGCGCGTGCTGCTCGGCCAGGATTTCGGTGGGCGCCATCAGCGCGGCCTGGTAACCGGCGTCGATCGCCTGCGCGGCGGCCAGCGCGGCCACCACCGTCTTGCCGCTGCCGACATCGCCCTGCAGCAGCCGCGACATCGGGTGCGGCATGGTCAGATCGGTGGCGATTTCGTCGACCACGCGCGTCTGCGCCTGGGTCAGCGAGAACGGCAACGCCGCGAGCAGCCGCGCGGCCAGCGAGCCGGCGTCGGCCGCGGCGCTGCGCGGC
>NZ_JAAGPF010000133.1 GCF_017104645.1 Burkholderia sp. Ac-20379 | reverse complement strand
CCAGGTAGCGTAGTACGGGACAGTCGGTGTCATCTCGCGTTGTAGAGACGGACGACAAGATGTGAGAGGTGAGAAGTCCGGCGGAGGTACGGTGGACCGGAGCGGCTGCGCAAGCGCATGGTGGTAGATTACCATGTATCAGTGTGGCAGTAGGGCGAGGAGTAGATCGGAGGGCGCGCGAACGGCGTGCTGTATATGCCTGGGGTACAAGACAAGATGAGAATGGTGTTTTTTTTTTTCGA
>NZ_JAAGPF010000132.1 GCF_017104645.1 Burkholderia sp. Ac-20379 | reverse complement strand
GGCGCGGCGCGACGACGGGCTGTTCCGGCTCGCCGTCGATCGCGTGTTCACGCTGGCCGGGCAGGGCACCGTGGTGACCGGCACCGCGTTCGCGGGGCGCGTGAGCGCGGGCGAGATGCTCAGCGTCGTGCGTACCGGCGAGCCGGTGCGCGTGCGCGGCCTGCATGCGCAGAACCGGCCCGCGGAAACCGGCCGCGCGGGCGAGCGTTGCGCGCTCAATCTGGCCGGCATCGACAAGGCGGCGCTGTCGCGCGGCGACGTGATCGCCGACGCGCGGCTCGCCGCCACTTCGCCGCGCATCGACGTCGAACTGAGCCTCTTGGCCGACGCCGATCCGACGCTCGCGCACTGGTCGCCGCTGCACGTGCATCTCGGCACCCAGCATCATGTGGCGCACGTCGCGCCGATCGACGTCGATACCTTGGCCGCCGGCCAGCGCGGGCGCGTGCAGCTCGTGTTCGACGTGCCGGTGTTCGCGATGCCGGGCGACCGCTTCATCGTGCGCAACGCGCAGGCGACACGCACGGTGGGCGGCGGCCGCGTGCTCGACCCGTTCGGCCCCGCGCACAAGCGCCGCACGCCCGCGCGGCTGGCGTGGCTCGACGCGATTGCCGCGTGGCTCGACGCAGGGCGCATCGATGCGCTGCTCGACGAGGCGCCGCTCGGCCTGCCGGTCGCCACGCTGATGCACCTGACCGGCTTGCCTGCCGAGCGCCTGCCGCTGCCGGACAACGCGGTGGTGGTGCCCGGCGACGATGGCCCGCGCGCGATCGCGCCGCGCCGCCGTGCGGCGTTCCGCGCGCGCGTGATCGAGGTGCTGGCGGCGTTCCACGAGCGTTCGCCCGACGAGCCCGGCCCCGATCTCGACCGCCTGCGCCGGATCGCGTTGCCGCTCGCCGATGCCGCCCTGTGGCGCGCGCTGATCGAGACGATGGCGGGCGAGGGCAGCCTTGTGCGCGATGGGCGCTGGGTACGCCTGCCGACGCATGTCGCGAGCCTGGATCCCGCAGACGACGCGCTCGCGCAGCGCCTGCTGCCGCTGATCGCGGCGGGCCGTTTCGATCCGCCGTGGGTGCGCGATCTGGCCGCCGCGACCGGCACGCACGAAGACACGGTGCGCGCGCTGCTGCGCAAGCTGGCGCGGCGCGGCGACGTGCATCAGGTGGTGCGCGACCTGTTCTACTGTAAGGCGGTGGTGGCGGAGTTGGCGCAACTCGTGGCGGGGCTGGCGGCGGCATGCGCGGGCGGCGTCGATGCCGCCACGTTCCGCGACGGCACGGGGTTGGGGCGCAAGCGTGCGATCCAGATTCTCGAGTTCTTCGATCGCGTTGGGTATACTCGCTTTCACCGCGATCGCCATTTGCTGCGCGCCGAGCGTTCGGTGGCGGAATCGGGTTGATCGCGGTGGCGCGAGCCACTTCAGGTTCTCTTGTCGCGTTTTCTTCGCGGAAGGCATTCGTATCCGGTGGTACGGCCAGACTTCAAATCTGGTTAGGGACGTCAACCGTTCCTGGGTTGGTTCGACTCCAGCTGCCTTCCGCCACGCAAGCCTCTCAGGCTATCTCGTTTACTCCCGTTTACCCCTGTCTTAGCCTTATCTGGTGGGGGTTTGGGGGGTGTCGTCACTCTTGCTCGCCCTCTCTTGTTCCCGCAGAATCGAAACCTCTTTTGGGGGTGGATTTGGGGGTGAGGGATGGCGAGGCAACTGCACCGGCTGACCGCGATGGGAATCGCGAAATTGGTCGATCCTGGATATTACGCTGACGGCGGTGGACTGTATTTGCAGATCACGCTGAGCGGGTCTAGGTCGTGGGTCTACAAATTTATGCTCGCCGGGCGTTCGCGCGAGATGGGGCTCGGAGCGCTTTCGCTCCTATCTCTCGCGGCAGCCCGGAAGGAAGCGGTCGAATGCCGCGCGCTGGTGAAGGAAGGCATCGACCCGATCGAGAATCGACGCCGCGTCCAGACCGAACGCATTGCAGCCGACGCCCCGGGCGTGACATTCAAGCAAGCGGCCCAAGTCTACATCGCAGATCGCGAGCCGACGTGGCGAAACGCGAAACACGCGAAACAGTGGACGGCGATTCTTGAGACGTACGTGTACCCGATCATCGGCCATCTCGACGTGCGAGACGTCAACACTGAGCTGGTTGTCCGCGTGCTTCAGCCGATCTGGATGAAGAAGGCTGAGACGGCGCGCCGCGTGCGCGGTCGGATCAAAGCGATTCTCGATGCCGAGGCCGTGCTGGGGCATCGAACGGGAGACAACCCGGCTCGGTACAGCGACCACCTCGATCGAGTGCTCCCGCGCACGAAAAGACGGAACACCATAAAGCATCATCCTGCGTTGCCGTGGGAGGAGATGCCGGCCTTCTTCGCGGCCCTTCGGAAGAGACCCAAGCGTACCGCGCAGGCGCTGCGCCTGCTGGTGCTGACTGCCACCCGCACGAACGAGGTTCGGTTCGCGCGCCCGGAAGAGTTCGACCTCGACGCGAGAGTCTGGACGATCCCCGGCGAGCGGATGAAGGTTGGTGTTGAGCTGCGCGTGCCGCTATGCGATGAGGCTGTCGAGATCGTTCGGACGCAAATCGAAAGCAAATCGAAGTGGGGATGGCTGTTCCCCGGCTACAAAGAGGAGCGCCCGCTGTCCAACATGGCGATGCTGGTGCTTCTGCGACGCATGGATCGTGCAGATATTACTGTCCACGGCTTTCGCTCGACGTTCCGAGATTGGGTCGCCGATTGCACCGACTACCCGGACTCGCTTGCCGAACAGGCGCTCGCTCACACAATTCGGTCGAGCACTGTTTCCGCGTACAGGCGCCGAGACATGCTCGAGCGCCGACGCGTGATGATGGAGCACTGGGCCCGCTACTGCGCGGGCGAGTCAAACGTCGTCGAAATCAACCAGGAAGCATCGGCCGCGTAGCCGAGTCGGCGGCGCGTCGGTCGGCAATCGCCGGCGCGCGCCCCGCGCGTTCGGCGATCCACGCGTCGATGTCCTCTTCAAGCCAGGCATTCCGCTTCGGTACGATCTCAAACGGCTTCGGAAATTTCCCGTCGGCGATCATGCGATAAAGCGTGGATTCACCGAGGCCGACTTTCGCGACCACTTCTTTCATGCGCAGCGCTTTCATTGTGCTTGCTCCATATCGTTGATGCCGCGTTCCTTGGCGCTTTCGACTACCTGGCCGAGCGCCGAGTGGCGGTAGGTCTTGAATTCCACTACCCATACCCACGGATTTGCCGCCCACGATCCCGGGCCGTTTAGTTCGTCCCAAAGGCAGGCGTATTGATCGCGGGGTGCGTCGCCGCAGCCAGGTGCCTTGCATTGCCAGCCGCCATCGGGGCCTGAATTGATCCAGCCGACGTCGTTACAGGAAGGGCAAGTTGGGCATCCTTCGGCCTCGGCGTCCCTATCGCTGATGGAGGTCAGGTGCTCGATCCGGGTGCTGATCACCTCGAGCTGCGTGCGCGAGGCGGCGCGCGGCATGTGGATCGCTGGGCGTCGCCACCAGCTCGGCGTAATGCTGTCGCGCCGAGCGTTCTGGATCGGCGCGTCGAAGCGATACGCGCGGCCGGCTTCCAGCGTCATGTCGATGAAGTGCCACTCGTCGCGGCCCTTCTTCGGGCTGAAGTGCGTTTCCCAGCGGCCGAATGCGACGAAGGTCTCGCGCACCCAGAGCCGGTCACCCGGGGCACCGTATGGGCAGCGAGCCAGCCACGCCGGATCGGGAGCACCACCAGGCGGCCCCCAGCTTCCGCGGTTCTTCGCGAACATCCATGCGAGCCGGCCGGCGTCGAGGTACGGTTGCGGATGCATCGGACGGCGAGTCTGTGTCTTGCGGCCTTCGGATATCGCTCGTACCATCGGCGCAGAAAATAAAACTGGGAGTTCACGCATGCGGAAGTACCTCAACTTGGGACTGTTCGGCGGGGCGTTAGCAGTGGGCGCGCTTGTCACAGCGCTTGTTCGCTGGCCACCTATGCAGAGTTCGGATTGGGCGGCATGGGTCCAAGCGGTCGGATCGATTGGCGCGATCGCGGCCGCTATCTGGATTCAGGATCGCCAACGATCGGTAGATCGAGAAAACGAGCAGCGCCGTGAGCTCGCCGAAATGCGTAGGAAATTCGCTGCGTGGGAAGGCATAGCCATGGCCGCAATCCAATTGATCCGGGTTCTCCCGCCAGCAGCGTTTCCGATGGACGACATCGCGCCTTTTTTTGCTGAACGAGAGTTGCGAATCAAATATCAGACTGCCGTAGATGCACTGGACTCGATTCAAATCGATGCAGTGTATCCCTACCCCGTGATGGCGACGATTCTTGATCTGCGTAGAGATTTGGCTTATTTGAGGCCGCTCCTCATGCCCGAAGATCGCAACCCTACGACGCCTGTCAGGCATTGGCTGCGTATGGAGGATCAGATTCAGAATATGCGCACGCGCGCCGATGAATATGAGAGCGTATTTAATGCCTACGGCTCTGGATTGCATCAGAAGACCTAGCATCACGCCTCCGGGAATTCGTCGTGTGTGCGGCCGTCGAGGTGGCGCCCGACGGCGTGTTTGCTTCGCCGCTTGGCGTTGACTTTGGCCCAGTATTCCGGGCCGCGCGGAGCGCGCGCCTTATCGCGCAGCTTCATGCACGCGCGGCAGTGTCGCGTGCCGTTGCCGGCGATGTATGTGTTCTGCTCGTCGAAGGCGTGGCCACGGACGCAGTGCGTTTGATTCGCGCGTTCGCTGTCGCGCTTCGCGTGGCATAGCGTGCACACAGCCCGCACGTCGAGGTGATGCTTGGCCGCGTAGCCAAGGTGGTGGTCGTACTCGTGCCAAATGGGGGATGGACATGCGCACAAACTACCGCGCACCTAACGAGCCGTAGGAGTTTTCCGAACTGAAGCTGCCGCTGCTCGGTCCGCTCTACTATCGCGAGCCGTGGAAGAAGGAGATCTGGCCGGACTATTTGGCGCCCATCGTTCGTGCCGACGGAGACGGCGCGGATGCCGTCCTGGCCAACTTCGGAATGATCCCGAAAGCGCACCAGCCGCCGGATAAGCGGTACATGACCGTGAACGCCCGATCGGAGACCGTCGCAGAGAAGCCGGCATTTCGCGCGGCGTGGCGCGCCGGTCAGCGCTGCTTTATCCCCGCCGCGTGGGTGTTCGAACCGAACTGGGAGTCAGGGAAGCATGTGCGCTACCAGATCGGCGTGGCGGACTGGCGGCCACTGTGCGTGGCGGGGGTTTGGCGCGCATGGCGCGAGCCGGACGGCGGGGAATCGTTCGCGATGGCGATGCTGACCGTCAACGCGGACGATCACGACGTCATGAAGCACATGCACAAGCCGGGCGGTGAAAAGCGGTCCGTTGTGATCCTGCGGCCGGCTGACTACGACGAATGGCTGCACGCAAAGTATATAGATGTAGCGCGTTCAATGCTGAGGCCTTGGCCGTCGGATGACATGAGTGCCGAGGCCGCTGAATTGTCGACTGTGCCGACTCGGTAATCTACCGTAGTATGTTGCCTGAGAAACTACGACGGGGGTCTTATGGCATCTAATATTGATAAGTTTGAAAAAGATTTGGATAGATTGATTGAGCAGGGGGACGAAATGGGGGAGGCACTGTACTATGAGACAAGAAGGGAAGATTTTTTAAGAAATAGACAAGTAGAGTACGGTGACAACTTGGATGAATATATTGAAAGTCTTCCTAGTTTTGTCTTTGGCTATCAGTCGTGGTATTCGGAAGCGATGGCTGTTGTTAAGCAGGTCATACCGGATCGTCTGGAAGATTTCAAACGTCACTACGAGAAGCCGCGCTCTCGAACGGAAATAACTAAAGAAAATTATCGAATTGAAGACTGTCTTCAAGGAATTGTTGTAAATGGTGGTCTGGCAGGGATACTAATTGGCACGAGTGCGGCTATACCCCATTTTCGCCAGCAGCGTGCAATTCTGGAGTCTGCTAAAACTCGTTTCGAGAGCACACTTTATGATATTCGTCATGTCGTTCAAGCGGATTTGATGGATTCAGAGCTGGATGCCGCAGAGCATTTGCTCAAATTTAAGTTTGTGCGGGCATCAGGGGCTGTGGCAGGTGTGGTTTTGGAGCGCCATCTTGGACAGGTGTGCGCAGATCACAAAATCGTAGTGGCGAAGAAAAATCCGACAATTTCTGATTTTAATGAGGCCCTCAAGGGCAATGGTGTGATCGAGGTGCACCAATGGCGATTTATTCAGCACCTAGGTGATATAAGGAATAAATGCGACCATGCAAAGACACCGGAACCCACCTCAGATGAGGTGGACGACTTGGTGAACGGCGTGAAGAAAATAATTAAAACAGTTTTTTAGGAGTTGCGGGGAGATCGATTTGAGCGCCCATATCACGCATCTGATTTAGCACTCGGGCGAGATCTTCATCACTGAGTACAAGGCGAGCGGCAGCGAAGAACAGCATTTGCGGGCTTACCTCGCGTGGAGATGCCCCGCCGGTGTATTTGCGCCACTGCTGGCCCCCGGCCACGCCGAACAGTTCGGCCATCTGGTCGCCGGTCTGCCCTAGTTCGGTTTTGAGGCGCTGGAGGTCAGCGGGAGAGGGGGGGGCGTAGTCCATGATGAAGAAAGCCGCCTTTCGGCGGCCCTTGGAGTTAGTGGAGGATTCTGGCGAGGGCGAGGGCGGTGCCTGCGAACGCCGTGGCCCAGATCACCGGATACCAGCGGTTCTCGCGGAGCAGCTTGGCGGCTTCGGCGTTCAGCTTCATCGTTTCCGCCATCAGCTTGCCGATCTCAGCTTCGGTCTTGATCGTGTCCAAGGTCTTCGTTTCCATCGTTCGTCCTTTCGGGATGTCGGGCGGCGCGGTGCGCTACCTCTGAGATGAATATTAGCACCATTGGGGCTACTGTCAAAGAGCTTTTTCGGGTAATTCCGCCTTGAGAAGGACGGCTCCTGCTACCGTCCGGCCATTTGGGGGTGGATTTGTGGGTAGCGATTTTCGGAAAGTGCCGGATCCTTACCTAGCATGCCTTTGGCTGCAACCAATAGAGTCGGCTGCCTTCCGCCACGCCGCTTATCTTTCTCCTGGCACCTGCTCCTGTAGAGGTACCCATAAAACTTCCGCCTGGAAGTTAATTGGGTACAAAATTTTCTGCCAAATTTACATTTAGTTATGCATTCCGAGCGTGAACGGTCATTTATCGCAGCGTTCGCATCACGGCCGTCTGGCAGTCAGTGAAGTACCGTCCGCCTAGTGGAGGGGATTGCAGTCTGTCGAACTCGGCAACGCTGCCTATCCTTAACCTTCGGCTGTCTTTTCCAGTCCGCCGCGTTCTGGCCCCGTAGCCCGCTCGGCACCGTGAGCGGATCGGAAGGGACGTCGAGCTTCAGTCTTATTTGGGAATGGTGAGCCGAACTGAACTAAATCGAACCGAACCGAGCGGCACGGCGGCGGTACAGTCCGAACAGACTCATGCGAGTCGCGCATAGCTTGTCATCGTCGATAGCGCGCTGCGGTTGAGCGCCTGAAGCGCTCGCATGAGGGCGTCCTTCAGTGCCGGCGCCGCCGCCAGCGATTCCGGAAACACCTCCCTGACCTCGAGCATCGATTCGATCAGGCGCTCGTCGCTCTGCGCGTCCGAGGCGAGCTGCGTGAGCTTCTGCGCCAGCGGGTCGCTGATCGCGTAGGTAGCGCCATCGTCCGAGCGCCCGCGCAAGAACACGAACCACGCGGCCACCGCCAGCGCCAGGCGTTCGATGGACTGCCCCGCATCGAGGCGGGCCGCGATGGTCGAGAGAATGCGCGGCGGCATCTTCTGGCTGCCGTCCATCGCGATCTGCGCGCAGCGATGCTTGAGCGCCGGATTCGCGAAGCGCGAGAGCAGCGCGTCGCGATACGCGAGCAGGTCGAACGAAGCCGGCACGTCGAGCGTCGGCACGATCTCCTGGGTCATCATCGCGTCGATGAGCTGGCGCAGCGGCGCATGACCGACCGCATCGCTGATCGTCTCGAATCCCGCGAGCATCGACAGGTAAGCCAACGTCGAATGCGTCGCGTTGAGCATGCGCAGCTTCGCGATCTCGAATGGCGCCACATCTTCCACGAGCTGCGCGCCGACGATGTCCCATGCGGGGCGTCCCGTCGGAAAGCGATCTTCGATCACCCACTGACGAAATGGCTCGCAGGGCACCGGAACATCGTCGACCATGCCGAGCGCATCGCGCGCGGCTGCCCGATCGGCGTCCGAGGTCGCGGGGACGATGCGATCGACCATCGTCGACGGGAAGGCGACGTGGGTAACGATCCATTGCGCGAGATCGCCGTCCAGCCGCGCCGCGAACGAAACCACCGCCTGCTTGAGCGCTGCGCCGTTGTGCGCAAGGTTGTCGCACGACAGCACCGTGAACGGCGGAACGCCGGCGGCGCGGCGCGCCTTCAATGCTGCCGTGAGGATGCCGGGCACCGTGCCGGGCGTATCCGGGTGCGCTAGGTCGAAAGCGATGCCTGCATGCGCGAAGTCGACGTCACCGGTCTGCATGTCGCGGCAATAGCCTTTCTCGGTGACGGTCAGCGACACGATGCGGACTCGCGCATCGCTCAGCAATTCGAACAGACGAGTTCGGTCGAACGGGAGTGCCAAGACTTCGCGCAATGCTCGCGCCACCGTCACGCGCACGCCGTCCGGGCCGCGCTCGACGACGCTGTAAAGACCGTCCTGGGCCATCAGCGCATCGCGCTTGCTCACGTCGCCCTGCAACGTGACGCCGCAGATGCCCCAGTCGCCGCCGCGCGCGAGCATGGCTTCTTCGGTAAAGAGCGCCGCGTGCGCGCGATGAAAATTGCCGATGCCGAGATGCACGATGCCGATATCCGGTGTGCGCCATTCCGGCGACAACAGGTTCGCCTGCAGCGCATCGAGACGCGCACGTGAGAGCTTCGTTTCTTGATTCATGTCGTTTGCAAACTGAGAGGAGGCGCGCAGAAAAGCACGCGAAAACAAGGGAAAACCCGCGATTGACCCTGCAACATACTGGTATGGTAGTATGCGACGCATAGCTTGCCCATTCAAGGAAATCCCTTATGAAGATCATCCGCGCCGATGTCATCGTGACGTGTCCGGGTCGAAATTTCGTCACGCTGAAAGTGGTCACGGACGAGGGGGTGTACGGCATCGGCGACGCGACGCTCAATGGCCGCGAGCTCTCGGTGGCGTCGTATCTGAAGGATCACGTCTGTCCGCTTCTGATCGGCCGCGATCCGAGCCGCATCGAGGACACCTGGCAGTTTCTGTACAAGGGCGCGTACTGGCGCCGCGGCCCCGTCACGATGACGGCCATCGCCGCCGTCGACATGGCGCTCTGGGACATCCTCGGCAAGGTCACGAATACGCCGCTCTACAAGTTGCTGGGTGGTGCGTCGCGCGACGGCGTGATGGTCTATGGGCATGCAACCGGCCGCGACATTCCCGAAGCGCTCGACCGCTACGAAGAACACATCGAGGAAGGGTACAAGGCGGTTCGCATCCAGTGCGGCGTGCCGAACATGCGTTCGGTCTACGGTGTGTCGAAGGGCGACGGCATGTACGAGCCGGCCACAAAAGGCGCCGTGGAAGAGCAGAGCTGGTCGTCCGAGAAGTACCTCGATTTCGTGCCGAAGCTGTTCGAAGCGGTGCGCGACAAGTTCGGCTTCGACACGCACCTCCTGCACGATGTCCACCATCGTCTGACGCCCATCGAGGCGGCCCGGCTCGGCAAGGCCGTCGAACCCTATCGCCTGTTCTGGATGGAAGATCCGACGCCCGCCGAGAACCAGGCCGGCTTCCGGCTGATCCGCGAGCACACGGTGACGCCGATCGCGGTCGGCGAAGTGTTCAACAGCATCTGGGATTGCAAGGAGCTGATCCAGGAGCAACTGATCGACTATATCCGCGCGACGTTGACGCATGCCGGCGGTATCACGCATCTGCGGCGCATTGCCGACTTCGCCTCGCTCTATCAGGTTCGCACGGGTTGTCACGGGCCGTCGGATCTGTCGCCGGTGTGCATGGGCGCGGCGCTGCATTTCGATCTCTGGGTGCCGAACTTCGGTGTTCAGGAGTACATGGGTTTCCCCGAGGCCGCGCTCGAAGTGTTCCCGCATGCCTGGTCGTTCGATCGCGGCATGATGCATCCGGGCGAAGCGCCCGGGCATGGCGTCGATATCGACGAAGCGCTCGCCGCGAAGTACCCCTACGAACCGGCCTATCTTCCGGTCGCGCGCCTCGAGGACGGCACGCTCTGGAACTGGTGATCGTATCGTCCGAGACGACGAACTGAACGAAACAAGAAGAAAGATGGAGACAAGGGACATGGCAGACAAGGCGACAAGTGCGATGCTGCGCCGCGTGGCGATGGCGTCGACGATCGGCACGGCCGCGGAGTATTACGACTTCTTCGTCTATGGCACGGCGGCGGTGCTGGTGTTCGGCGCGAAGTTCTTCCCGGCGTCCGATCCGTTGATCGGCACGCTTGCCGCCTTTGCTACATATGCGGTGGGCTTCGTTGCGCGGCCCATCGGCGGGATCGTGTTCGGCCATTTCGGCGACAAGATCGGGCGCAAGAAGGCACTGATCGTCACGATCCTGATCGTGGGGCTGGGCACCTTCGTCATCGGGCTGCTGCCGGACTATTCGCAGGCCGGCATCTGGGCGCCCGCCGCGCTGATCCTGATTCGCGTGCTGCAGGGCTTCGGCGTCGGCGGCGAGCAAGCGGGCGCCGTCCTGCTGACCGCCGAATATGCGCCTCCCCGCGAGCGCGGCTTCTTTGCGAGTCTCGTGCAACTCGGCGCGCCTGCCGGCTTTCTGATCCCGTCGGGCATTTTTGCGGTGCTGTCGGCCACGCTTACCCACGATCAGTTCATGAGCTGGGGCTGGCGCCTGCCGTTCCTCGGCAGCATCGTGCTGGTCGTGGTGGGCCTCTACATCCGGTTGCGCACGGAAGAATCGCCGGTGTTCGCCGCCATCCGCGAGACCCAGGCCGTGGAGTCGCGCCCGGTCGTCGAAGTGGTGCGGCAGCACGGCGGGCTGATCGTCAAGGGCGTGGGCGCGAAGCTGATCGAGGCGTGCACCTTCGCCATGTACACGATGATCGTGCTGGCCTACGGCCGCGCGCACAACATCTCCTACACGCTCCTGCTGCAGACGATCATTGTCGCGGTGGTGCTCGAACTCATCGCGATACCGCTGGCGGGCGCCTTGTCGGACCGAATCGGGCGGCGCGCGACGTTCATCGCCGGTGCGGTGCTGCATGTGCTGCTGGTGGTGCCGCTCTTTCATGCCATCGACAGCGGCAACCACCTCGCCATCCAGACGGTCATGATCCTCGCGATCACGGTTGGCCACAGCCTCTGCTATGCGCCGCAAGCCTCGCTGTTTCCCGAGCTGTTCCCGGCGCGCGTGCGATGCAGCGGCATCGCGCTCATCTGGCAAATCGGCTCGCTGATCGGCAGTGGGGTGCTCGGTCTCGTCGCGGTGAAACTGATTCAGGCGACGGGCGGCAGCTCGGTCGGATTGATCGCCTATGTCGCGATCCTTGGCGTGATCTCGACAATCTCCGTCTTTCTGTTGCCGGAGACGGCGCCGAGGCGTCGTGGCGGGGATCTGCACGACTGGCTTGCGCCACAACATGCCAACCTCGCCGTGGATGCGGCGCTGGAAGCCGAGCTCGCGCCGCGCCGTTGATCGAGGCCGTCCATCGATCGTCAATTACCAGGAAGCCATTACCATGCTTGCAGCCGTACTTCACGAAGCGAAGAAGCTCGTCATCGACGAGATCGAGGCGCCTCAACCCCTCCCAGGCCAGGTTCAGATTCGCGTGCGCGCGGGCGGCATCTGCGGTTCGGACCTGTCGTATTACTTCAAGGGCAAGAGCGGCGACTTTGCGGTGCGCGAGCCGTTCGTGCTGGGTCACGAAGTGGCGGGTGAGATCGCGGCGCTGGGCGAGGGCGTGACCGGCTTGCGCATCGGTCAGCGCGTGGCGGTGAATCCGGGCCTCAACTGCGGCGAATGCCGCTTTTGCGTGAAAGGCATGCCCAATCATTGCCTGAACATGCGCTTCATGGGCAGCGCATCGACGTTCCCGCACATGCAAGGCATGTTCCGTCAGTTCATTACGGCGGCGGCGCGGCAGTGTGTGCCGGTTCCCGATTCGCTCGATTATGCGCAGGCGTCGATGGCGGAGCCGCTCGCCGTCGCGCTGCATGCGCTGAAGCAGGCGGGCACGCTGGTCGGCGCGACGATGCTGCTGGTCGGTTGCGGTCCGATCGGCTGCATCGTGCTGGCCGCGGCGCGCCGCGCCGGCGCACACCGGATCGTGGCGCTCGATCTCGCGCCGAAGGCCCTGCAAGTGGCGGCATCGCTCGGCGCGGACGAAACCGTGCTGGCGAGCGACACCGCACGCATCGAAGCCTGGTCGCGCGAGCGCGGCACCTTCGACGTGGTGATCGAGGCGTCCGGCAGCCCGGCGGGGCTCGACACGGCATTGCGCGCGGCGCGGGCCGGCGGCGTGGTGATCCAGCTCGGCAATCTGCCGGCCGGGCAGTCGCCGGTGGCGGCCAATCTCGTGATGGCGAAGGAGCTGCGTTATCAAGGCTCGTTCCGCTTCACCGACGAATACGCGATTGCGGCCGACGAGCTGGCGTCCGGTCGAATCGATTTGCGGCCGCTGATGACGCACGTATTTCCGCTGGCCGATGCGAATCGCGCCTTCGAAGTCGCGCACGATCGCAACCAGTCGATGAAGGTTCATCTGCAGTTCGACTGACGACATCACGATTGATCATTACGTCGTCCTCCATAAAAATCATCGGACGACATGACGGAGACGGATCATGTTCAAAAGCCAGCGATGGTATGTCGTCGGGTTGCTGTTTCTCGCCGGTGTCGTCAACTATCTCGACCGCGCGGCGCTCTCGATCGCCGCGCCGCTGATACAGAAGGATCTCCATTTCACGCATGCGGAAATGGGCATCGTGTTCAGCAGCTTCTTTCTCGGCTATGCGCTGTTCAACTTCGTCGGCGGCGTGCTGTCCGACAAGATCGGCGCCAAGAAGGTGTTCGGCGGCGCGATGGGCATCTGGTCCCTGTTCTGCGGCGCGACGGCGCTCGCCAGCAGCCTGGTTTCGCTGATCGTGCTGCGGGTGTTGTTCGGCATGGGCGAAGGGCCGTTCAGCTCGTCGAACAGCAAGATGGTGAACAACTGGTTTCCGCGTCGGGAAGTGGCGAGCGCGATCGGTGTGATCAGCTCCGGCACGCCGCTCGGCGGCGCGCTGGCGGGGCCGATCGTCGGCTACATGGCGATCCGCTTCGGATGGCGCTGGGCGTTCGTCATCATCATGCTGATCGGCCTGGCGTGGCTCGTCGTGTGGACGCTTTCGACAACCGAAACCCCGCAGCGGAATGCCCGCGTGTCGAAGGACGAACTCGCATTGATCGTCGCGGGGCAGCAGGCCGATGCTTCGACGGGGCTTGGCGCTCAAGGCGAGCGTGCGAGCCTCGGCTTTTATCTGCGCCAGCCGATCATTCTCGCCACGGCGTTTGCGTTCTTCGCCTACAACTACGTGCTGTTCTTTTTCCTGTCGTGGTTTCCGACCTATCTGACCGAAGCGCACCACATGTCGTTGCACGACATGAGCATGGCCACGGTCGTGCCGTGGCTGCTCGGCAGCATCGGGCTGGCGGCGGGCGGATTCATCACCGATGCGATCTTGCGCATCACCGGCAAGCCGCTGCTGTCGCGACGTCTCGTGCTGGCCATCTGCCTTGGCGTCGCCGCGTTGTGCGTGGGCTTCGCCGGCCGTGTCGAGACGACCGTTGGCGCCGTTGCGCTGATGTCCGTGAGTATCTTCTTTCTCTACGTCACGGGATCCGTGTACTGGGCTGTCATTCAGGACACCGTGCGGCGCGAGAACGTGGGCGGCGTGGGCGGCTTCGTGCATCTGCTCGCGAATCTCGCGGGTGTGATCGGACCGGCGGTGACGGGTTTTATCGTCGAGGCGACGCACGGCGCGTACGGTGCGGCGTTCATTCTGGCGGGCGCGATCGCGGTGCTCGGCGCGCTGTGCGCATACGTGTTCATCCGTGAACCCAAGATCCAGCCCGACCGCAATGCACGGACTCACACGGCGTGACGGCACGGATTGGCGTGGTCGGCAAACATAGTAGTATGGTGGCCGGGCGCGGCGAACCGCAGACTGCCGCCCGTTCCACCGTCGCTACCATCGCCATGAAAGCTTCAAATCCCAACGACACGGTTGTCGCCGATGCCAGTACCGATTCGGCGAGCCTGCCGCGAAAGCGCGGGCGCCGCCGGCTCGGCGAAGCGGATTGCATGAAGCTCCCCGACTTGCGCTCGCAGGTGTCGATCGATTCGCCCGAACCGATCACCCGGCAGATTTATCGCGCCCTGCGCCAGGCGATCTTTGCGGGTGCGATGGCGCCCGGCACCCCGCTGTCCGAGAAAGAAGTTTCGGAGATGTTCCATGTGTCGCGCCAACCGGTGCGCGAGGCTTTTATCAAGCTTGTCGAAGCCGGCGTGCTCCAGGTGCTGCCCCAGCGCGGCACGTTTGTGAAGCGCATTTCGCCGCGTCTGGTGCGCGAGGGCCGCTTTATCCGCGAGGCGATCGAAAGTGCGGTGGCGCGAAAGGCCGCCGAACATATTACCGACGATCAGCTCAAGCGCTTGGCCGACAACTTGCGGGAGCAGCGCGCCGCGGCCAAGGACAACAATACGACGGCGTTTCTCGCGCTGGACGAGGCGTTTCATTTCCTCATTGCTCAGGCAATTGATTGCAGTGCGGCGTGGGAGGCGATTCAGGATATCAAGGCGCAGATGGATCGTGTTCGATACCTGAGTCTTCCCGACGATTCTCCGCTCGACCACCTGATCAAACAGCACGCGAAAATTCTTGCGGCGCTGCGTGCGCACGATCCAGCGGCGGCGGAAGAGGCGATGCGAATGCATCTGCGCGAGATCCTGGTCACGCTCGGCCCGATTGCCGCGCGGAATCCGAACTGGTTCGACGATGACGAGCAGGAGGCGGTGCCATTATCGGACTAAAAACGTATCGATTTCTTGTCACGCTTATCAGCGAATGTTGGTTCGCGTGTGCCTACGGGCACCGTCTCTTTCAAAAAATGGGAGTGACCTGCCTGATTGCTTCGGACCGTTTCAATCTTGGAAAACGGCCTCGATTGCTTCAGTTGAACAACATCGCTGCTTGAACTCGTTCGGCGTCAGGTAGGCCAGACTCGAATGCGGTCGAATGGCATTGCAGTGGCGCCGCCATTGCTCGATGACGATCGATGCGTGTCCGAAACCACTCCAGGCTCAGGCATTCGTCGCTGAACTTGCCGTTGACGCTCTCGTCGGCACCGTTCTGCCATGGCTTGCCGGGATCGCTCAACGCCCTATCCATGCCACTCCGGGTGGCCCATTTCAGCAAAGCGCGTGACACGAATTCCGGCCCATTGTCCGAGCGCAGGTAACGTGGTGCACCGTGCAGGCTGACCAGCCGTGACAACACTTCGATCTCGGCCCGAACGAATCGAACCCGTCACATCGATGGCCAAACATTCGCGTGTGTATTCATCGATCACCGTCAGGCATTTCAACTGCTGGCCATTGGCGCAGGCATCGAACACGAAGTCATAGGCCCAGACGTGCCGGGCCGACGTGGCCGGCTCGGGCCGAGGGCTGTGCACCGATACTCGTCTGCGTGAACGCCTGCGGGGCACCTGCAAGCCCGCGAGTCGCCACCGCCTCCAAGCCCGGTCGGCGCTCATCGGATAGCCTTGCCGATCCAGAAAAATCTGGATGCGACGGTAACCGTAGCGCGGGTATTGTGCCGACAGCACACAGATCGCCGCGAGCACCGGCGCATCACGCTCGGCGAGCTTCGACTCGTAATGCAGTGCCGATCTCGCGACCGACATCGGCGCGCACGCCTGCCGTTCCGACAGGCCCCGTGCTTTCGCGTAGGCGACCTGCTGACGGCGAGCGGGCGCGCTCACCACTTTTTTGCGTTGATCTCCTTCATCACATCGAGCTCGAGATCACGCTCGGCCAGCATCTTCTTCAGTCGAGCGTTTTCCTGCTCGAGCTGCTTCAAGCGCTTCACATCGGCAGCGTCCATCCCGACGAAATGCTGACGCCAGTTGTAGATCGTCTGCTCGCTGACGGCATGTTTCTTCGCCACCTCCGCCACCGATGTCTTGTCCGCCTCGCGCAGGATCGTGACCATCTGCTCTTCCGTGAACCGGCTTTTCTTCATGGCTTCCATTTCTCCGTTGGAGGCCGTTCTCTCAAGTTTCAACTGATCCGAAAATCGCCGGGCAGGTCAGCTCGAAATACCCTTCGGACGGAAGCGATGTGGGTGGTTTTGAGGAAATTAATTGAGTTCCTCCACACTTTCGTGTGGCGCTAACCATAAGGTCGGGCACCCACGGCGTCGCTAGTGCGCCATGAACGTGTCCGACTCGCGAAGCGTTGGCCGCTGCAAACTGCTCAAGCGTTGCGCTGTCTTCGCGCTTGAGTATCTCTCGAAGCTGCTGCTTGGCGGGCACGCCTTCCGCCAGGAGGGTCAACGGCACACTCGACGCTGGTTGCACAGCTGTTGCTTGCTGAAACCCGCAAACCAGGCGCGCGTTCGACAACTCAACGATGCTATCCGAACCGCTCGCTGCTTCCCTCGCTACGGCGAGCGATATGCGCCTGGATCCTGCGCTGCTTCAGGTATCGCCTGCCGCGTGCGAAGTCATCGCTCTTGTCGGCATTCAAGTTGCCCGGGCGTTCGCGGGGCTGTCGGCGTCTTGCCGGCTGTCTACCTGCGTCACCATGCGAGCGCGTCATTGAAGTGGCGCGGTGTTTGGCTTGCGAATTGTCGATTTGACTTCAATCCGACACAACTTTATTGCAGGTCGGAATTCGGTAATTCCGCATTCATCCATTCACCCCGAAATTGCCCGATCGGGCCAACTTCAGTTTCGGTGTCGAGGCTTTTTTGAAATAAAGAACGTTATTTTTAACGTCGATTTCGCCAATCGAGGCTTTCTGGAAAGTGGAATGCGAAGTTATGTCTGCTCGCACAAGGGAATCGGGTGTTAATTCCGAAATCTTCATTTCGTTACTATTAACTGTGATCGCACTTATTCGGAGATCGGATAATTTGTCATATTTTTGACGTCGTATAAAATTCAAAAAACTTCAGATTCCTGGAATTTTGTTCTACATAAATTAGATAGATAAAAATTATCGATGCCTAACACTTAGAAAGCATGATGTAATATTGATCTTTTACGTTTTTGTAAGTTTTCGATTGATGACTGACATGGTTGTCGTTATATACTCTGCGTCACATTGAAGTTCCGATTAATGGAGTGTGATAAAGGGCATTTGTTTTGAGTGCGGGTGTCTTGATTCGGTGCGGTGTGATATTGGAATTCCGTGCTGGTTCTTGATGGTCTCGAGCCGAGCTTCGGCATTCAAGGGTTTCAGTCAAAACAAAAAATCGACATTTTAAAATTCCGAGGGCGTGATTTTGATTTCCATTCCAGAGCCAGGCTCGTTCGACACGTTGCCGTGCGTGATCGGCGGAATTCTCAAGCCTGCCGATCTGGCCGGTACGCTGGATGAGTTCGCCAGAAATTTGAGGCGTACGGCCGATTTCGACAAATGTCTCATCATGCATGGCAGACAGGATGGCGCGACCACGCACGGTCTGGTGCATCGATATGGGCACGCGCTGACGTATCGGCCAAGCGTGCTGGCGTGTGGGCCGGTCGTGCCCGTACGGGATTACCTTCAGGGGTTTGAACTATCCGATCGCCATGACCACGCCTACCGGTGGGGCGATCCGCCGACGAGGGCGGCGGATCGCAACGGCGATATCGCGGAGTTGGCCTTTTATATGCGCGGGGGCAGTGGTGGCGCTGCGTACGTTCCCTGGCTCGTGGATGGTACGGAACAAGGCGGCACGCTGCTGCAAGTTCAGTGTCGCGATGTGAGCGCGCATCTGCTGCTCTTGCTGAGTTTCATTACGCTGCAACTGCACGACGCGTTATCCAGAAAGATGTGCGCTTCCGACTACGTGCAGCCTGATGCATCGGCTTTCAAGAGCGAGGCGGATCTGACCAGAAAGGAGCGCGAGGTCGTCAAGTGGATTGTCGAGGGAAAAACATCCTGGGAGATCGGCAGAATTCTTCATATGTCGGAGAGAACCGTCAAATATCACTTGACCAACGTTTACGGAAAATTGCGCGTCGCAAATCGCGCGCAGGCCATCGCGAAAGTCAGTCGTCTGGATCTGCTTTAACGGAGATTGTGATGTCGCTCATCACGTTCGGATTAATCAAACGAAAAGTATCGGAGTTCGTGGCGCGCCACGGTTTGACTTACAAAGCCTATGTGCTGTCCATTTTGTTCCTGCCGCCAGCCGCTTTATACATTGCCTGGAAACGTCCGAATCTTCCGATCTCCGGGCGCGTCGCGCTCGGTGTTGTGGGCGTCGTTGCGCCGCCGTTCATCGGCGCGGGCACCTTGCTGATGGTGAAAGTGGTGGTGGATTTCGTGCGTGGCACGTTGGTCGTCTGAGATGGGGCGAGGCGAGCGGCTCCGATGTTTCCCGACGGGTAATGCCCCGATGTCCTGCACAGTGCAATGAACGCTCCCATCCTCGCCGAGCGGCTGGCCAGGGCCGAGCCACCCCGCGCGCAACGCCTCCCGATGCGTCGGGATATTCCGTTTAATTACACCTCGCTGGCCGATCGCGATATTGCGATCCGTCTGCTGGGCGCCGATGCCGGCGACGTACTGGACAGTCTGGCGGTGTCGCCCATCGACGTGCATAGCCGGCGTCTACTGCTTGCGCTGCTGGGCGAGCTGTGGGTGGTGCGCCGCAATCCATACCTTCAGGACGACCTGCTCGACAACCCGAAGCGCCGCCAGATGCTGATCGATGTGCTCAGCCACCGACTGGCCGAGATCGACAAGCGCCGTCAGGCCGATCTGTCCGAGCACGGCGACGAAGCGGCGCGCGAGCGCGCCTCGCGCGTCGCGATGCTGACGGTGGCCGCGCGCGGCGCGGTCGAATCGTTCGCGC
>NZ_JAAGPF010000131.1 GCF_017104645.1 Burkholderia sp. Ac-20379 | reverse complement strand
CGCGCTCGACGCCGCGCTGATCGACGACACCGCCGACCGGATCGCCGCGACGCGCGCCGGCGCCGAGGCGCGCGAGGGCATCGCCGCGTTCCTCGACAAGCGCACGCCGGCCTGGCGCGCCTGACGGGCCGTTCCGTCTGAACCCGACAACCGACTCCCGACCATCATGTTCGACAAGATCCTGATCGCCAATCGCGGCGAAATCGCGTGCCGCGTGGCCGCGACCTGCCGCCGGATGGGCATTGCGAGCGTCGCCGTCTATTCGGACGCCGACGCGAACGCCAAACACGTCGCCGCCTGCGACGAAGCCGTGCCGATCGGCGGCGCGGCCGCCGCCGACAGCTACCTGCGCGGCGAGCGCATCGTGGCCGCCGCGCTCGCCACCGGCGCGCAGGCGGTGCACCCCGGCTATGGCTTCCTGTCCGAGAACGAGGCGTTCGCGCAAGCCTGCGCCGCCGCCGGGCTGGTGTTCATCGGGCCGCCCGTGAACGCGATCGCCGCGATGGGCTCGAAGGCCGCCGCCAAGGCGCTGATGCAGCGCGCCGGCGTGCCGCTCGTGCCCGGCTATCACGGCGACGACCAGGATCCCGCGCTGCTGCACCGCGAGGCCGACGCGATCGGCTACCCCGTGCTGCTGAAGGCCAGCGCGGGCGGCGGCGGCAAGGGCATGCGGGTGGTGGAGCGCTCGGCCGATTTCCCGGCCGCGCTCGCCTCGTGCCAGCGCGAGGCGGCCAGCAGCTTCGGCAACGATCGCGTGCTGATCGAGAAATACCTGCAACGCCCGCGTCACGTCGAGGTACAGGTGTTCGGCGACACGCTCGGCAACACCGTCTACCTGTTCGACCGCGATTGCTCGGTGCAGCGCCGTCACCAGAAGGTGCTCGAGGAAGCGCCCGCGCCGGGCCTGCCCGATGCGCAACGCCGCGCGATGGGCGAGGCTGCCGTGGCCGCCGCGCGCGCCGTCGGCTACGTGGGCGCGGGTACCGTCGAATTCATCGTCACCGGCGAGCAGTTCTACTTCATGGAGATGAACACGCGGCTGCAGGTCGAGCATCCGGTGACCGAGATGGTCAGCGGGCTCGATCTGGTCGAATGGCAACTGCGGGCCGCTTCGGGCGAGCCGTTGCCGCTCGGTCAGGCGCAGTTGCGGGTCAGCGGCCATGCGATCGAGGCGCGCCTGTATGCCGAGAGCCCGGCGCGCGGCTTCCTGCCGTCCACCGGCACGCTGCGCCACCTGCGGCTGCCGGACGGCGTGGAATTCTCGATCGGCGCACCCGTGCGCGTGGACAGCGGCGTGCGCGAGGGCGACGCGATCACGCCGTTCTACGATCCGATGATCGCCAAGCTGATCGTGCACGGCGCGGACCGCGAGGAAGCGCTGAAGCGCATGGCGCGCGCGCTGCGCGATTGCGAGGCGGTGGGGCTGTCGACCAACGCGGCGTTCCTGCAGCGGATCGTGGCCAGCGAGCCGTTCGCCACCGGCGATCTCGATACGGGCCTGATCGAGCGCCATCACGACGCGCTGTTCGCGCCGCAGCCGCTGTCGCCGGTGGCCGTCGCGCTGGCTTGCGCGGCGTTGCTGGCGCGCGACGACGCGCCAGCCGAAGGGCCTGGCTCGCCGTGGGCCGCGCTCGGCAACTGGCGGCTCAACGGCGCATACCGCCGCACGCTCGGCTGGCAGTTGCGCGAACGCGAAAGCGCGCTGCGCGTCGAGTACGCGCAAGGCGCAACCGACGCGACGCTCGCGGTGGGCGACGCCGGCCCGCTGCCGTTCGCGTGGTCGCGCGGCGCGACGCCGCTCGATTTCGTCGTGACGATCGGCACGCAGCGCGGCGCCGGCCGCGTGGTGGCGGAGGGCGATGCGTTCCACGTGTTCGCACAAGGCAGCGCCGAAACGTTCGACTGGGCCAATCCGCTGGCCCACGCCGGCGACACCGAGCACGGCGGCGGCCGGCTGACCGCGCCGATGCCGGGCAAGGTGATCGCGGTGCTGGTCGAGCCGGGGCAGGCCGTGGAAGCCGGCGCGCCGCTGCTCGTGATGGAGGCGATGAAGATGGAGCACACGATCGGCGCGCCGAACGCGGGCGTGGTGGCCGAGGTGCTGTACGCCGTGGGCGATCAGGTGGCCGACGGCGCGCAGTTGATCCGGCTCGACGCCTCGGCGGCCTGAGCGCGGGCGGGCGTAGGCGTCAGGGCTGCCCGCCGAGCAACTTCCGGCGCAGGCGCTCGGCCCGCGTCTTCGGATCGAGCCAGATGCCGAAGAACGCGGCCGCGAATGCCGGATCGTCGATGTCGGCCTTCAGCGTGTCGTTCGCGTAGAAGCGCGCACCGTGCCCGGGCAGGTAGACGCCGCACAGGCTGTCGCCGGGGCCGACATCCTGGAACGCGCGGCGCATGTCGGCCCGCCACGCCGCGAGCGTGGCCTCGGGCAACGGCGCGGGCGCGAGGCGGCGGATCTCGTCCATGCCCACCTCCACCAGCCGTTCGGCGCGGATCGTGCGCCGGTAGGTCAGCGCGAGCGCGAACGGCACGTCGTCGCCGGTTGGCGCGCGGCTCGCCCACAACGCCGCGTCGTACAGGCAAAAACCCAGCACGCAGAATTCGCCCGAGCCGATCAGGCGGGCCGACGGCACGTCGTTGCGGCAATCGGCCGGCACGCCCGCACCCGCGCTGGCGAACGCGCAAGCCGCACCGGCCGCGATCGCCAGGCCGATCAGGCCGCGCGCCGCCGCCGTTCCTGGCACCCGCACCCGGGCCTGCATCTCAGCCGTCCCGTTCGATCAGGAAGTGCATGACGCCCGTGCGCGCCTCGGCAAACCCGGCCTCGCAATACGCCAGATACAGCCGCCAGGTGCGAATGAACGTTTCGTCGTAGCCGAGCGCGCGCACCGCCTCCAGCCGCGCTTCGAACGCCTGCCGCCACAGCTGCAGCGTGTGCGCGTAATCCTGGCCGAAGCTCAGCGTGGCCGTGGCACGCAGGCCGCCGCGCTGCGCCGCGCGGACGAACCGCTCCGGGCTCGGCAACATGCCGCCCGGAAACACGAACTCGCGGATGAAATCGCTCGACGCGCGATAGGCCGCGAAACATGCCTCGTCGATCGTGATGGTCTGCACCAGCGCGCGGCCGCCCGGCGCGAGGCGCGCGCGCAGTGTCGCGAAGTAGCCGGGCCAGAACGCTTCGCCCACCGCCTCGAACATCTCGATCGAAACGATCGCGTCGTAATGCCCGTCGAAATCGCGGTAATCGCACAGCTCGGCGCTGGCGAGGCCGTCGAGGCCCGCCGCCTGAATCCGCTCGGCGGCCAGCGCCTGCTGGCTCGGCGAGATCGTCACGCCGCGCACCGCAATGCCGAGCCGCGCCGCATGCAGCGCGAAGCCGCCCCAGCCGCAGCCGATCTCCAGCACGCGCATGCCGGGCCGCAGCCCGAGCGTGTCGACGATGCGCTGATATTTCGCGTGCTGCGCGTCGGCCAGCGAGCGTGCCGGGTCGCCGTCGAAGCAGGCCGCCGAATACGTCCAGGTGTCGTCGAGCCACAGCGCGTAGAACGGGTTGCCGATGTCGTAATGCGCGTGGATGTTGCGCCGGCTGCCCGCGCGCGTGTTCGGCCGCAGCCGGTGCCGCAGGTTGTACCAGAGCCGCGCGAGCCGCCCGCCGTGCACCGTGCGCGAGACGGCCGATTCGTTGCGCATCGCCAGCCGCAGCAGCGCCGTGAAATCGGGCGAATCGAGCCAGCCCGCGCGATAGGCCTCGGCGAAACCGATGTCGCCCGAGCGCAGGATCGCGCGGCAGGCGCGCCAGTCGAGCAGACGCAGCACGGCGCTGGGCCCCCGGTGCGGATCGCCGAACACGTACTGCGCGCCTTCGGGCGTCGACAGCGTCAGATGGCCGACGCGCGCGCGCCGCAGCAAGCCGAAAAAGAGCCGCACGGACAGCCCCGCCGCGGCAGGCGTGGAGAACGATCGCAGCAGGGTCATGACGAGGTCTCCCGGTCGTGAAGCGTGGAAGGGGTGGATGATGTGGAGTCGATCAAGGGCGGCGAGGGCCGCGAGGGCGGCTGCGCGCCGTGGAACGGCACGCGCTTGAGCCACAGCCGCAGCGCCTGCCAATGGATACGAAACAGCACGCCGACGATGTCGAACGGCTGGCGCGCCAGCGCCCGCCATGCCTGTTGGCCGGTGAATGGCTGCGCGCGCAGCGTCAGCGCCGTGCGCAACAGCAGGCCCTGATCGTCGTGGTAATCGATCGCGACGGCCAGCCGGTCGCCGTGCTCGCGCACGCGGAACACGTAGCGGCCCGTCACCTCGCAGAACGGCGAGACGTGGAACGCCTTGCGGCAGACGAGCTCGGTGGCCGCTTCGATCGGCGCATGGCCCGGCGCGCTCAGCAGATAGCCGTGATGGCCGCCGAACGTGTTGCGCACGTCGGCGTACAGCGCGCGCAGCGCACCCGAGCGGTCGTGGCAAAGCCAGAAACCGACCGGGTTGAACGCCCGGCCGAACACGCGCGGCATGCTGACGAGCCGAATCTCGCCGTCGGCCGGAATGCCGGCCTCGTCGAGCCGGGCGCGCATCCACGGCGCGAGCGGCTGGCCGTCGCGCGGGCCGAAATCGCGCGTGGCGATGGCGAGCGGCGCGCGCCGGTCCACGCCGAACCAGCGCCGCCCGATGTCCGCGAGGCGGGCCACGTCGCAGCCGAGATACAGCACCGGATAGTCGAAACGATGCCGCGCCGGGCGCAGGCGCTCGTGCATGACGCGGCCGGTCAGGAACTGCGCGGGAGCGCGGGCCGGGTCGGTCATGGCTGCGCCCAGTCCGGCAGCACGTCGAACGCGGCGGCCACCTGCAATGCCGATTTCAGGCCGTCCTCGTGAAAACCGTAGCCCGTCCAGGCGCCCGCGTACCACGTGTGGCGGCAGCCTTGCAGCTCGGGCAGGCGCTGCTGCGCGTCGATCGCGGCCTGATCGAGCAGCGGATGCTCGTAGTGATACTGGCCGAGCACGCTGCGTTCGTCGGGTTGCGCGAACGGGTTCAGCGTGACGATCACCGGCTGCTTGAACGGCAGCGGCTGCAACTGGTTGATCAGATAGCTGACGCAGGTTTCCTGCGGGCCGCCGTTCGCGCCTGGCCGCCCGAGGTAATTCCACGCCGACCACACGCTGCGCCGGCGCGGCAGCAGCCGCGCATCGGTGTGCAGCACGGCGAGATTGCGGCGGTAGCGCACCGCGCCTAGCACGTCGTGTTCGGCCTTGTCGGCATCCACCAGCAGGCGCAGGCTGGCGGGCGCGTGGCTGGCCAGCACCACGGCGTCGAAGCGCTCGTTGCCGCCCGCGTCGGTGGCCACCGTCACGCCGTCCGGTTCGCGGCGCACGGCCCGCACCGGCGTGTTCAGGCGCACGTCGTTGAGCGTGGCGACGATGCGCTTCACGTATTCGCGCCCGCCGCCGGCCACCGTCCGCCACGGCGGCCGATTGTTGACCTGCAACAGCGCGTGATTGAGGCAGAAGCGCAGGAACGTGGCGGCCGGGAAGCGCAGCACGTCGTCCGCCTCGCTCGACCAGATCGCCGCCGCCATCGGCAGCAGGTAATGGCGCTGGAACGGCGCGCCGTAGCGGCCCTCGGCCAGCAGTTCGCCCACCGAGCAGCGCGTGCGCAGCGCCAGATCGAGCTGCGCCAGCGCCGACGCGTTGAAGCGCAGGATGTCGCGCAACATGCCGAGAAACGCCGGCGACAGCAGGTTCTGGCGCTGCGCGAACACCGTGTTCAGGTTCGTGCCCGCCCATTCGAGCCGGCCGCCGTCGAGCGACACCGAGAACGACATGTCCGTGCGGTGCGCCTGCACGCCCAGCTCGTCGAACAGTGCGATCAGGTTCGGGTAGGTGCGGTCGTTGAACACCAGAAAGCCGGTGTCGACCGGATGGCGCTGGCCGTCCAGTTCGACGTCGACCGTATTCGTATGGCCGCCCGCGTAGCCCGCCGCCTCGAACAGCGTCACGTTGTGACGGCGGGCGAGCAGATAGGCGCTGGCCAGCCCGGCGATGCCGGCGCCGACCACGGCGATACGTTGTCCGGGCCGCCGCGCGGCGGCATGTTGATCCATGGCGTTCCTGCTCCTGATTCCTGTGACGAACTCGGGGGGCGACAGGGACAGATACGGACGAGCCGCCCCCGCGGATGCAGCCGCCTGCGATCAATCCTTGCCGTCCGGCCGCGCGAAGCCCGGCTGGCCGATCTGCTCGGGCGTTTGCGCGACCTTGCGGAAGCGCGCCGTGTCGTAGCCCATCGTGTCGAGCCGCGCCAGCAGCGATTGGTAGGTGGCCGCGTCCATCTGCGGCTCGCGTGCGAGGATCCAGCCCAGCGATTTGCCCGGATAGCCGAGGATCGTGTAGCGGTAATCGGGATCCACATAGAGCGTCAACTGGCTCACGTAGATCGGCCAGAACAGCCGCACGCGCCAGGCGCCGCCGCCGCTGTCCGGCCGCACCGTATCCACGAAGGCGTGCGTGGTTTCCGGCGCGTCGAAGCTGCCCTTGCGGCCCGCGAAACCGTCGTCGATCCGGCCGTCCGCGCGCAGCGCCCAATGCACGCGGCTGCCCACGAAGCCGCGCTCCGCGAAATACGGGATGTTCGCGATGACGTACCAGCGGCCCATGTAGCGCGGCAGATCCACCGGCACCGTCTGCAACGGCACGGCGGCGCGCGGGTTCGGATTCGGCGGGCCGCCCGAGCAGGCCGACAGCGCCGGCAGCAGCGCGGCGGCGGCCACCGCGAGCACGCCGGCGCGGGCGAGGCGAAGCAGGCGCGCGCGGTTCATCGCGGCACCTGACGCTTTTCCAGCAGGCAGTGCGCCACGCCCCATTCGCGGCCGTGCGCATAGCCGAACAGTTCCGCCACCGCCATGTAGAACATGCGCCAGCGCTGGAACCACAATGCCGCGTCCGCCCCGTAGACGCCCTCGAACACCGGCATCACCGCTTCGCGCTCGGCGTCGAGCGAGGCCAGCCATTGCTCGGCCGTGCGCGCGTAATGGCGGCCGTCGATCCACCATTGGCGCGAGACGCGCAGATCGTCCTGGAAATGCAGCAGCAGCGAGGCCGACGGCATCGTGCCGCCCGTGAAGAAATGGCGCGACATCCAGTCCGTGCCGTCCTGCGAATCGAAGTGATAGGCCGCCGTGCGGTGCGCGAAGTGATGGACGAACAGCTTGCCGTCGTCGTGCAGCCAGCTCGAAATCTTGGCCAGCAGCGCGCCGTAGTTCTTCATGTGTTCGAACATCTCGATCGACACCACGCGGTCGAAGCCGCGTTCGTCCGGCGCGAAATCGAAATCGGCGATGTTGCCCGTGACGATGCGCAGGTTCGTCAGGCCGCGCTCCGCCGCGCGGCGCTCGATGAAGCGGCGCTGGCCGTGCGAATTCGACAGCCCCACGATGCGGGCCGCCGGATAGCGCTCCGCCAGCCATAGCGACAGCGAACCCCAGCCGCAACCCAGATCGAGGATGCGCTGGCCGTCCGCCAGGCCCGCGCGCTCCGCATAGCATGCCAGCATCGCGTCCTCGCCCTGCGCGAGCGTTTCCGTGCCGCGCGGGTAGTAGCCGCAGGAGTATTTGAGACGCGGCCCCAGGTGCTGCTCGAAGAATGTGTCCGGCACCTCGTAGTGCTGGCGGTTCGCCGCTTGCGTGTCGATCGCGATCGGGCTCGCGCGCAGTTCGGTCAGCAGGCGTTGCAGGGCGTCGGCGCTGCGTTCTCCGTCGTGCGCGAACGCTTCGCGCAGGCGGGCGCGCATCAACTGCCGCATGCCCGCACGGATCAGCGCGTCGGGCAGCCAGCCGCGTTCGCAGCAGCGGATCAGCCAGGGTTCGGCCGCCTGCGGCGCGGGCGTCGGATCGGTAACGGTCGTGCTCATCGTGAGGCTCCTTGCGGTTGAGGGCTCAGCGCGGGCCGGCAGGCGGCGAGCGGCGCGGCGGCCAGGGGATCAGGGCGCTGGTGGTGCGCATGTAGTCGTCGTAGCCGGCGCGGGTGTGCACCAGCCGGGCTTCGAGCAGCGGGATGCCGGAGACCTTCATCAGCAGCCAGGCCATCGCGAACGGGGGGATCAGGGTCAGCCAGCCCCAGGGCAGATGGATCGACAGCGCTGCGTAGGCGAACCAGTGCAGGCATTCGAAGAAGTAGTTCGGGTGGCGGGAGTAGCGCCAGAGGCCGGTGCGGCAGACCTGGCCTTTGTTGGCGGGGTTGGCTGCGAAGCGGGCGAGTTGGCGGTCGGCGAGGCCTTCGCCGGCTACGGCGAGTAGCCAGATTGCAATGGCGGCCAGGGTGTTGGGGGTGGCGATTGGCTCCGGGCGTGAGGCGGGGATGAAGAAGGCGATGGCTAGTATTAGTGCTACCACGGCCTGTAATTGGAAGAACCAGAAGAAGCGGGAGGCAGCTTTGTCGCCCCATTGGTCGCGGAATTGACGGTAACGGGCATCCTCGGGGTGGCCGTAGTTGCGTTGCCAGAGGTGCCAGGCCAGGCGTAGGCCCCAGAGGCCGCCGCCTATTGCTATCAGCCAGCGGTTTGATGGGGCGCCGGTGCCGGTCAGGGCGGCGAGGATCGCGACCAAGGCTAGGCCGAAGGCCCAGATGGGGTCGATCATGCCGGCGTTATGGCTGCGGAGTTGCCAGAGCCAGACGGCGGTGAAGAGGGCGATCAGGGTTGCGGCTGACAGCAAGACGGCTAGGGGGAGGGGCATGAGGGCTCCGAGGGAGGGGGCTCATGGGGAGGTACGGATAGGGGGCGGGGGTGGATGCGAGGGAGGGAAGAAAAAAGCGACAAGCAGGCGGGATTGCCAAGCCGTGACCTCGGCCATGACTTTGTCGATGACCGAGCTGATGAAGCCGGCGACAGTTCCATAGCGTACTGCTTCAGTAGAAAAACCTGAATTTTGCGCACGATCATGCTACGCGCGTCCCACGGGGACTAGCTTTGCGTCGTATATCGCGACGATCTTGTCGTCGAAGCCAGTGAAGCGTCGCTCCTGCTTGCGAATGAGCAGCGAATGGAAGCTGCCGTCGCGATCGCAAGGCACCTCGATGCCGATCGGGCCGTCTTCGGTCAGGACAGTTTTTGCGCCTCTGCCGTTGCGTTGGTTACTCGTCTCTGACGATCTTGCAGCTCCAGGCGAATAGCCGAGATAGTGATTCATCCACCGCCCAGCGCGCGTTCGATCAGCGCCTTCTTGAGCGCCAGCGTGGCGGCTTTGATAGCTTCGGCCGTCATCGGACCGTTGCCGATCTGCTCAAGCAACTCGGCAGGAATCGTCAGCAACTCGACCGGCTTGGCTTTCGGTTTGCGAGGCATACGTCCTCCCTGGGACATGAATATGCATCGAACACGAAATTACGGACAAGCCCCAATTTTTTCGACCTACGTCCCCCATTAGGGCCGCCGTAACATCACTGCGCAACGTCATATGACGGACTAGCATAGGAAGTGGGGGGGCAACCTTGGACGATATTCAAGTACTTTGACGAACAAAATGAACCACCGGTGGTGAATGCACGCGGTCGCATCTGCCGCAGGCGATCCTATGAAACGTTTATTGTTCGCCGGGTTCCAGTGATGGAACTATTCCTCGTATAATAGGAGGGTTGTTGCGTCGGATCGATCAACCTTGTCCTATAGAAATTTTCGCTTCGGGGATAGTATGAGTGCGCAAGAAAAAAATCTCGATAAACTTAGAAATGTAATAAATGAAAATTTGCGTACGCAAATTGGAAATGACAAAGTCAACTACATAAGTACCGGCCATACACTCAGTGATGTCACTGCAAAGCAAAGTCATTGCATATTTGCTCGCCGAGGTTGTGGCAAGACCTTGCTACTTCATCATTCAAGACGTCAACTCGATAACGAAACGAGAGCAATTTACATAAACTGCGAGGACTTTAAACATCACTCGTTTCCGAATGTTCTTATCGAATTGCTTGATGCGACCTTTAGAGAGCTTGACCGCAATCTCCTAGGATGGTTTGGCAAGAGCAAAAAACTGAAGACGATTCTTACAGATGTGCGCGCAAGCCTAGCGGATCTTCATCAAGCACCAGATCAACAATCGATAGAAGTGAAGGCTGCCTCAAGCGAGCACGCTGAGCATAAGAATACTGGCTCCGTAAAAGCTGGGGCTAAAGCACATTCTTCAGAAGTTTCAATCAGTGCGGGTTCGGATCGACTCTTCAAGAGCTCAAGCGATATTGAGCGAAAGTATGTTCATAACGAAAATAAACTACAACAACTAAATCATAACCTCCCAAGCTACAAAAACGAAATTCGCGATTTTTTTTCGATTTCAAAAAAACTTCGATCAGTGTACATACAGATCGATGACTTCTACCACCTCAATCGCGCCGATCAACCTTTTGTTGCTGATTATATTCACAGGCTTTGCAAGGATACTCCACTTAAGTTCAAAATTGCCACACTTAGGCACAACTCGGTGATGTATATTGAGCGCGCAGGGCAGCCAATTGGAATTCAAGAGCGGCATGACTATCAGCCAGTAAATATTGATTTTACTTTCGAGCACTTTGATCGAACACTTTCCCAAAATCGAGGAATTTTTCTAGAATATTGCAAGCTAGCAGGAATGACTCCCGCCGATTTTGATGCCCTTTTTAAAGGAAAAGGGTTTGACCGACTCGTTCTTGCCGGCGGTGGCGTCCCGCGTGACTGCATGTCATTTTTTCTTGAGGTTCTAGATAGAGTGAGGACCGCGGATCCTGCGGGGAAAATTGGCAAGGATGATGTTCGTTTCCTAAGCAAGGAAACTTTTGAACGTCGAATTGATGAACTCAAACAAGACTCAGAGGGCCAAGACCAAGACACCCTGCTTAAGGGTATATACGCTCTGCGTAGTTTTTGCCTTGAAAAGAAAAGCAGTGTTTTCCTTGTGGCGGAGAACGAAATTCAAAGCGATGATGATTTGAAGTTGCTGCTCTATCGTCTTATGGATTATCGAATAATTCATCGCGTTGCAAGCTCACTCACTCACAAGTCAAAAACTGGTTCGAATTATCAAGCATTTGCGATAGATATAGGTTGCTATGCATATATGCGGAACTTGCAAAAACGCCTTGTCGAAATCGACTTAACAGAGGCGACCGCCAAGGAGAAAATGCGCTCAAGTCCTATATTTGAAGGTGAGGATCTTCGCAGAATTTGGCTCAATTCGGATGGCAAAACGGGAGCGGCGGCGTTGGCTGAGCAAGATCAAACAGACAACGAGGTCGTCTTGGGTGAAAACGTCGGTTGATATGTACTCTTGATATCGGATGCCAAGAGATTGGTGAATTACGTAATTGCGAGAATCAACGTCAGTAGACTGGAGTCGATCTTTAAATTCTCGAAAACCCGGTCTATTGATCGATTCGGGTGATCGACTGCGGTTGGCCTGTAATTGCAATTGAATGCCATCAGCAAACAGAAAGCCCGCACTAAAAAGCGGGCTTTCTACCAAGTTTCTGGCCACCCAGCCCCCTCAAGAAACCCGCAACCCCCCACTAGCAATCACCGGCCCCGTCGGCTGCCCCGTAACCGACCCACCCTCCGGCTCCACCGAAACCGCCAACGTCGCCGTCGTCACCAGCTGCGCCACGATCTTCGGCGGCAGCGCCATCGAAGCCGGCGCATCCGCCGGGAACACACCCAGCGCAATCGGCTTTTCACCATGAGGAATCAGCCAAAGCTCCGTCGACCGCCCACTGGCCAGTTGCGGATGCACGGCCGGCACGACCACCATATTCCCGCGCCGCAAATCGACGGTCGCCGTCCAATGCGCAACGCCATCGGTACGGGCGAGGGTAGCGACCAGATACCCGGTCGGCTCCACCGCAGCCCCGGAAGCTCCCGAAGGCGCGGAAGCGCCACCCGGCGCAACCTCCCGCAACACCCCCAAATTAACCGCCAGCAAACCCAACGCCGCGACGCTCGCCCCAATCCCCAGCCAGCGCCACAAATCGAGGCTATTCCACCAGCCACCGCGCGCAGCAGCTTCAGCAACCGAATCCGAACCCGCCCCAGCAGGCAAAAACCCAAGATCGCGCCGAATCCGCGTCCACACCCGCTCGGGCGGCTGAACCACCGCCAATTCATCGGCCAGCGGCGCCAGCCGCACCAGCCACGCATCGAGCGTCGCCCGCAGCGCAGCATCCTTGCGAACATCGCGCTCGAGCTGCCGGCGCGAATCGGAATCGAGCACGCCGAGCGCGTATTCGGCGCAGCGCAGGTCGTCGTCGGAGAAGGCAGGCGTATTCATCGCTCGAGGCACAGCTTCAGTTGCAGGAGACTGCGGCGGATCCAGCTTTTCATGGTGCCGAGCGGCACGCGCAGGCGTTCGGCCAGTTCGGCATAGGTCGCACCGGTGAAGAACGCTTCGCGGATCGCGCCGCGCTGCTGGGCTTCGAGCGCCTGCAGGCACTGTTCGAGCCGGCGGCGGGCCTCGCTCGATTCGGCCAGTTCGGCAGGGGTAGGGGAATCATCTTCGATGGCGTCGGCCTGCTCGTCGTCGAGCGGGCTTTCGCGATGCTGGCGCAGGCGGTCGATGCAGCGGTTGCGGGCCAGCGTGAGCAGCCAGGTCATGGCGCTGCCGCGCGCGGGATCGAAGCTGTCGGCGCGCCGCCAGGCGGTGGTGTAGACGTCCTGCAGCAGATCCTCGGCCTCGCTGCGGTCATGCACCATCCGCACGATCACCGCGAAAATGCGCGACGCACTGAGGCGGTACAGCGCCTCGAAGGCCGGTTGGTCGCCCTGGGCGACCCGTTGCAGGGCTTGGTTGAGCTGGGCGCGCCGCGCCTCGTCTGCATCGGGACTCTCGGTCATGTCGGGCGTGATCTTGACGCGCGAACGCGCTGCCGCGCTGCGTCGTAGCTGAAGTGTCGCTAAATATAGCATCGGCGATGCGCCGCCGTATATCGCGCCGCTCCGGGCCGTCTGTCTGATCGTCATGGGGCGCATCCATCGCTCCGGGGCCGGCCGGCTGGCTGGCTTGCAATCAGATACGAGCGAACCGGCAGGCAGGATGCAGCCGATTGCGCAACCGGCGCGACGCGAACCGTTGCCTGCTCGCATCGGCCAGCCTGCGGCGGCCCGCCGCTGCGCTATGATCACGCCTTTTACGCGGGCCGCCCCGGCGCGCACCGCGGTTTTTCCCGGTTTCCCGCGTTTTCCCTGTTATTCGCTGATTTCCAGATGACTCGACGATTGCCCGCGGCTGCGCTGCGGAAACTCCCGCGCCCGCGCACGTTGCAGCGGCAACTCGGCCTCGGTTTGACCGTGATGGCGGCCCATGCCGCGGCCGCCCCCGCCGACACGCCGGCGGCCGTGCCCGCACCGGCTTCCGAAACGCGCGCCGGCAAGGACGACGCCACCGCCACCCACGCACTGCCGGCCGTGTCCGTATCGGGGCGGCCCGATGCATCGTGGCGCGCCCGCACGGCGTCGGTCACGGGCCGCGACGACGCGTCGATCCTCAACACACCGGCCTCGGTCACGGTGGTGACGGCCGCGCAGATCGCCGACCAGCAGGCGAAAACCGTGGCCGACGTGCTGCGCAACGACACCTCGGTCAACGCCGATTACACGCCGGTGGGCTATTACGGCAACTTCACGATCCGCGGGTTCCCGCTCGATCCGGCCAGCGCGCTGCGGCTCGACGGCCTCGCGCTGTCGGGCGAGCAGAACGTGCCGCTGGACAACAAGGAACGCGTCGAAATCCTCAAGGGGCTGGCCGCGATCGACAGCGGCGTGCTGTCGCCGGGCGGGGTGGTCAACTTCGTCAGCAAGCGCCCGGAGAACGTGTCGAGCGTGACGGGCAGCGTGGACAGCCGCGGCTCGACCTCGGCCTCGGTGGATCTGGGCCGCCGCTTCGGCCCGGACAATCAGTTCGGCTTCCGCATCAACGCGGCGAAGGAAAACATCCATTCGTACGTGGACGACGCGAACGGCCGCCGCACGTTCGGCTCGATCGCGGCGGACTGGAACATCACGCCGCGCGCGAGCCTGCAGGTCAACGCGGAATTCCAGCAGTGGATCCAGCGCTCGGTGTCGGGCTATCAGTTGCTGGGCGGCACGGTGGTGCCGGCGGCGGCGTCCACCTCGAAGCTGCTGGGCGTGCAGCCGTGGGCCAAGCCGGTCACGACCGACGCGCTGAACCTCAACGCGCGCTTCGACTACGCGTTCAACGACGACTGGCGCGCCTATATCGCAGGCGGCCGCAGCCGCACGATGATCGACGACAACGTGGCGTTCGCCTACGGCTGCGGCTATTCGCCGAGCTGCGGCGCAGGCGGCACCTCGCCGTTCTTCTTCGCGCAGAACGGCGATTTCGACGTCTACGATTACCGCAGCCCCGGCGAATACCGCCGCAACGACGAAGTGCGCGCGGCGGTGTCGGGCAAGTTCACGACGGGCGCGCTGCGTCACGACGTGCTGTTCGGCGTGGGTGCGCTGCATCGCGTGGTGCGGCTCTCGGATGCCGTCTACGACTACGTGGGCACGGACAACATCTATGGCCCCGATCTGGCGTTCCCGCCGTCGGAGAACCAGGCGAGCGTCTCGTATCCGCAGCTCGACGCGTGGCAGGTGTCGCTGTTCGCGTCCGACAAGATCAGCTTCGGCGATCACTGGCAGGTGCTGCTGGGCGGCCGGCAGGTGCTGCTGCGCCAGCGCGCGTGGACGAGCCAGGACGGCGACGCCACCCACACCGATCGCACCAAGTTCCTGCCGCAACTGGCGCTGGTCTACAAGCCGGTCGCGCCGCTGACGTTCTACGGCTCGTACAGCAAGGATCTGTCGCTCGGCGATCAGGCGCCGGTGCGCGCCAGCAACGCCTATGCGTTCCTGCCGCCGATCGAATCGAACGCCTACGAAGTGGGCGCGAAATACGACTGGGCGAACCGCCTGACGCTGACAGCCGCCGCGTTCACGATCAGCCGGCCGTTCCAGTTCGCGCAGCCGGATGCGTCGGACGCCGGCTATACGTTCGTGCAGCAGGGCCGCGAGCGCCACGACGGCATCGAACTCGGCGCGTCGGGCCAGGTGACGGAACGCCTCGCGCTGAACGCGTCGCTGACGGCGATCCGCGCGCGCGCCTACGATTCGGGCTCGCCCGCCTACGAAGGCCATCAGGTCATCAACACGCCGCCGCTGCGCGCCACGCTGAACGCCGATTACGCGGTGCCGGGCCTGCCGGGCTTCCATCTGCTCGGCGGCCTGGAATACAGCGCCGGCCGCACGGCCAACGAGGAAGGCACGGCGCGCGTGCCGGGCTGGATCGTGGTGAACGCGGGCGCGCGCTACAGCACCAAGCTCGGCGGCCATCGCGTCACGGCGCGGCTGTGGGTCGACAACCTGTTCAACCGCTATTACTGGCGCGACGCCGGCGAGCAGCAGGGCGACGCCTACCTGTTCCTCGGCGCGCCGCGCACGGCGCGGATGTCGGTCACGTACGACTTCTGAGCGGCTGCTGCCCCCGGAGACCGCCCATGTCACCTCTCGAAATTGCCGGTGTGATCGTCAGTGCGCTGGCGATCTGGCTGACGGCGCGGCGCAACATGCTGTGCTGGCCGATCGGGCTGGCGTCGGTCGCGCTTTACGCGTGGATCTTCCTCGACGCCAAGCTCTATTCGGACATGCTGCTGCAAGGCGCATTCGCCGCGCTGCAACTGTATGGCTGGTATCGCTGGTTCGTGCAACGGCGCGGCACAGGCCAGCCCGGCAGCGGCAACAACGAACGGCCGGTGCTGCCCGAGCGCAATGTCGGCTTGCGCCGCCTCGCGCCGGGGCTGCTTGCGGCCGTGGTGCTCAGCGTACTGCTGGGCAGTGCGATGGCGCGCTGGACCGACGCCTCGCTGCCGTACGTCGACGCCACGCTGACCGCGTTCAGCCTCGTCGCCCAATACTGGACGGCGCGCCGCTATATCGCGTCGTGGCAGTTGTGGCTGGTGGTGGACGTGATCTACGTGGGCATGTTCGTCTACAAGGCGCTGTATCTGACGGCCGGGCTGTATGCGCTGTTCGTGGTGCTGGCCGCGATCGGCTGGCGCGACTGGGCGAGGGCGCTGGCGCGCGCCGATGCCGAGGCCCATTTCGCGCAACCGGAAGCGAGCCGATGAAGCGCATCGGTTCATCGTCGACGCGACGAGGCCGCGCATGAGCGGCTCGCCCCACGATCCCGTGGAAGACGGCGCGCCCGCGCCGCTCCAGTTCACCGTCGACGGCGAAACGGCCGAGCGCGACTGGCCGCTGATCACGCGCGCCGAAGTGGCCGGGCTGCTGGCCGATTTTCCGCAGGCGGGCGCGCTCGCGCGGCTGTCGTGGCACAGCCCGCGGCCGTTCTCGGCCGCCGTGCTGGCCCGCACGGCCGATGGCGCGGCGCTGTTCGTCAAGCGCCATCACGCGGCGATCCGCGACGTGGCCGGGCTGGAGGAGGAGCACCGCTTCATGGCGCACCTGCGCGCGCAGGGCGTGCCGGTGGCCGAGGTGCTGACCGGCGCGGCGGGCCGCAGCGCCGTGGCGCGCGGCGACTGGACCTACGAGGTGCACCGCGTGTCGCCCGGCGTGGACACCTATCGCGGCGTGATGTCGTGGAAGCCGTTCTTCCACACGGCCCACGCGGCGGCGGCCGGGCGCATGCTGGCCACGCTGCATCGCGCGGCGGCCGGTTACGACGCGCCCGCGCGGGAGCCGCGCCCATTGCTGACCAGTTTCCGCGTGCTGTACTCGCCCGATCTGGGCAGCGCGCTCGACGCCTGGGTGCACGCGCAGCCGGGCCTCGAACGCGCGCTCAGCGGCCACGACTGGCACGCCGACGTGATCCGCGAAATCGGCCCGTTCCATCGCGAACTCGCGCCGCTGCTCGACACGCTCGCGCCGTGCTGGACCCACGGCGACTGGCACGCCTCGAACCTGCTGTGGACGGGCGACGACGCCGCCGCGGACGTCGCCAGCGTGCTCGATTTCGGCCTGACCGACCGCACTTGCGCCGTGCTCGATCTCGCCACGGCGATCGAGCGCAACCTCGTCGACTGGCTCGCGCCGGCCGACGCGCGCCGCATCGAATTCGCGCAACTCGACGCGCTGCTCGACGGCTACGAATCGGTGCAGCCGCTCGCGCGCGACGCGTATCGCGCGCTGATCGCGCTGCTGCCGATCGCGCATACCGAGTTCGCGCTGTCGGAGGTGGAGTATTTCAACGGGATTCTGTCGTCGCCGGTGGGCACCGAGGCGGCCTACGGCGGCTACCTGATCGGTCATGCGCGCTGGTTCGCCGGGCCGGACGGCCAGCGGCTGCTCGACGCGCTGCGCGCGCGCATGCCGGCCGCCTGATCGACGGCAACCGGCGCGCCGCGCATCACTGCGCGGGCGGCTTCGGTTGCGGCGCAGCGGGCTGCGGCTGCGCTTGCGCTTGAGGCGGCTGCGCCGTCCACACCACGGCGTTATCCACCGCATAGAAGCGGTACGTCACCTTCGCCTGCTGCCATTGCTGCTGGAACTGCGCCAGTTCGGCCGACGTGGAAATCGAGCCGAACTTGCCGTCGCTCGTGAACACGAACGCGCGCGGCGGCGCGAGCAGCAGGAATTGCCGGTAGGCCAGCGCCACCGGCGCTTTCTGGGCCGCGGGCACGGGCAGCGCGTTCAGATCCGAGATCGCCGCGAAGCCGCTGCCGAGCACCTGTCCGTCGGGCGAGAACCGAATCCCCACGCCCTTCATCGTGTTCTGCCAGGCGGCCACTTCCTTTGCATAACGCTCGGGCAGTTGCGCGACCCATTCGGCCGGATACGAGAACGCGAAATTCTCGGTGGCGGTGGCCACCGAGCGCACCACGCCGATCAGCCGGCCCTGTTCGTCGAACAGGCCGCCGCCGCTCGAGCCGCTCGTCACGGGCGTGGACGACTGGATGATCGGCACCTGGCTCTCCGGCTCCTGACGCAGCGAGGAAATCAGCCCGTCGGTCAAAGACAGCTCCAGCCCGCGCGGGCTCGAGATCACATACACGCGCTGCCCGACGCGCAACGTGCTGATCGGCGCGATCGGCACCGGCTGGCGGTTGAAGCCGCCCGCCACGCGCAGCAGGCACATGTCGCGGCGGTTGTCGGGGTCGCGCAGCACCTCGTCCACGCCGATCGTGTCGGGGCCGTTGGTGAGCTTGATGTCGATGGCCTTTTCGACCACGTGGCAGGCCGTGATGAAGCGGCTCGGCGCGATCAGCACCGCGCTGCCGATCAGAAACTGGTTGGCTTGGGGCTGCTCCGCCTTGACCGTCCAGATTTTCGGCGAGACGGTGGCGAACACCTTTTCGGCGTTGGTTGTGCCCGGCTGGGACGCCGGTTGGACAGGGGCTTGAGCGGGCGGTTGAGGTGCGGCGGGCTGCTGGGCGAACGCGCCCGCGCCGATGCCGAGGAGCAGCCAGAGCGCGTGACGCCACGCCGTGGCGCTGTGTTTCCTGTCGATGCGCAATTGAGGTTCCTCTTGAGGCAACGATGCGATGGCGATCCGTCAGGCAAGGCGCGGCGGGAAACACGGGCAGATCGGGTCACCGATTATAGTCGGTGACCCGGCGGGGGGCGGAAGCGGAAGCGGAAGCGGGAAGGCGAGGCGGCCGGGCGCGCGGGCCTCAGCCGATTTCGGCGATGCGGTCGCGGTCGAGCGGAAATTTCAGGCGTGCGGCCATGCGTTCGAACGCCTGATCCCAGCCGGCCGATTGCGGCACGTATCGGTCGTAGATCTCGCCGAGCTTGCGAAACAGCGTCTCGCTCGGCTTGCCGCGATGCTCGCGGTAGGCGTCGTGCCAATCGCGGATGCAGGCCAGCGGCATCGCCTTCGCCGCGTCGCGGATGAACGTGTCGCGGTCCAGGCCGCCGGCCACGGCCTGCTCGGTGAAGCGCAGCGTCTGATACACCGATTCGCCCTCGTCGATCAGCCGTTCGTGGCGGTACGAGCCGGCGTCGGCTGCGTGCTCGCGCGGGCCGCGCTGCGCGTGCGTGACCTCGTGGATGATGGTCAGCGCGGCCAGCGTCGCGTTCTCCATCATCGACGTGTTCAGCAGGATCGTGCCCACGCCGGCAAACGGCTTGGGCTCGTATTTGACGGTGCCGGTGCGCGGATCGTAACGCGGCACGGCGTTGCGGATCGTGCACGACGTGTCGCGGGTGGGATGAATGCCGTAGCCGGCCTGGCGCGCCCAATCCAGGCACTGCGCCACCATCGGCCAGCGCGCGGCGATCCGCGAGCCGTCGTATTTCATTTCGTCGAAATTCGGCCGGCGCGACGCCGGAGACGGCGCCTGCGCGATCGCCAGCCCCTGCGAGCGGCCCGCCACCATCGCGCGCAGATGCGGGCTGGGGGGCGGGGTGCCGGCGCGGGTGGGGACCTCGCGGTGGCACGTGGGGTTTGCTTGGCGTCCTCGTGGTGCCCGGGCGTGCGCGCGTGCGCTTGGGTGTGGCGGTACGTGCCAGGCGCCAGGGGACTGGGTCAGTGGGTGTGGTCGCAAGTCGGTCGTGGTCCGCTTGATGCTTGTTGCCTTGACGCTAC
>NZ_JAAGPF010000130.1 GCF_017104645.1 Burkholderia sp. Ac-20379 | reverse complement strand
TGTAAGACGCACAGGTGATGAGAGGAGATGTGCAATAGATAGTAAAGGCATCACGGTGTTAGGTCGTGTAGTGAATGGGCGGATTGACGTGATTAGCGAGAGATGATAAGGTGAGTAGGGATTGATGATCTGATGGATGGAAGTCGCGAAGGATATGATAAGGAGATAAGTGGTGAGTGTTATTTGTGTGTAGTTCGTCGACGATATCTAGAATCGAGACTTTTTTTTTTTTTA
>NZ_JAAGPF010000129.1 GCF_017104645.1 Burkholderia sp. Ac-20379 | reverse complement strand
TGCTGACGCTGCGCCGCGCGAACGGCCCGCATCGCCGCGTCAACCGCCCGCGCCGCCTGTCGGCCAGCGCCGGCTGGTTCGCGTTCGGCGCGCGTTGAGGCAGCACCCGAAGCAAGGCCGCGCGCTGGCTTGAAGCGGGCGCGCGGAGCCATTCGGCGGCGCGATTGGCCGCCGCGGCATGCTTGCTCGTCGGTTCGATGCCTGGCCCCGCCCGAGCAAGCCCATCCCGCGTTGCTTCGGCGAACGTGTCCGGCGCGCCGGGCTGCCCTGTCGATCGCCTGCTTTATCGCCCGCTCCAATAAAAAAACCCCGGCCTGAACCGGGGTTTTTTGTTGCGCGCCGCAGCGCGCGACCAGCGTGACGCGGCTTACGCCGTCACGGCCGGTTCGACGCCGGCGGCATCCGCGAGGATCAGCGCCTTGTCGGTGGCTTCCCACGTGAATTCCGGCTCCGAGCGGCCGAAGTGGCCGTAGGCGGCCGTCTTTTCGTAGATCGGGCGCAGCAGGTCGAGCATCTGCACGATGCCCTTCGGACGCAGGTCGAAATGCTCGCGCACGAGCTTCGTGATGACGTCGTCGGACACCTTGCCCGTGCCGAACGTGTTGACCATCACCGAGGTCGGCTCGGCCACGCCGATCGCGTACGACACCTGGATCAGCGCGCGCGAGGCCAGGCCCGCGGCGACGATGTTCTTGGCGACGTAACGGCCCGCGTAGGCGGCCGAACGGTCGACCTTCGACGGATCCTTGCCCGAGAACGCGCCGCCGCCGTGCGGGGCTGCGCCGCCGTAGGTGTCGACGATGATCTTGCGGCCGGTCAGGCCGCAATCGCCTTGCGGGCCACCGATCACGAAACGGCCGGTGGGGTTCACGAGGAACTTGATGTCGCCCTTGATCAGCTCGGCCGGCAGCGTCGGCTTGATGATCTCCTCGATCACGGCTTCGCGCAGTTGCGTCAGGTCGATGTCCGGCGAATGCTGGGTGGACAGCACGACGGTGTCGATCGCGTGCGGCTTGCCGTCGACGTAGCGGACGGTGACCTGCGACTTCGCGTCGGGGCGCAGCCACTGCAGGCGGCCATCGCGGCGCAGGTTGGCCTGGCGCTCGACGAGGCGGTGCGACAGGTAGATCGGCAGCGGCATCAGTTCCGGCGTTTCGTCGCACGCGTAACCGAACATCAGGCCCTGGTCGCCCGCGCCCTGATCGAGGTTGTTGTCGTGCGCGCGGTCGACGCCTTGCGCGATGTCCGGCGATTGCTTGTCGTAGGCGACCAGCACCGCGCAGCCCTTGTAGTCGATGCCGAAATCGGTGTTGTCGTAGCCGATGCGGCGGATCGTGTCGCGCGCGATCTGGATGTAGTCGATGTTGGCGGTGGTGGTGATTTCACCCGCCAGCACGACGAGACCGGTGTTGCACAGCGTTTCGGCGGCCACGCGCGAGTATTTGTCCTGCGTGAGGATCGCGTCGAGGATGGCGTCGGAGATTTGATCGGCGACCTTGTCCGGGTGACCTTCGGATACGGATTCGGACGTGAAGAAGTAGTCGTTTGCCACTTGAGTCGGCTCCTGTGTGGTTACGGTTGCATTCACGTAGCCAGCTTCGGAAGCGATCGAAGCGGCGACGCTTTAGCGGATTTCTTGATCCGGATGAGCGCTTGGGCCCTGCCGGCTTCGCCCCGCAAGTTGTCAGTTAACTCGGCGAAGCCCGTATTATAGCGACTTTATTCATCAGTCACGCAAGAGCCCCGACGTGCCGGCACTCCCGATCCTTCAGAACTTTCATCCTTGCCTACCTGCCCAGCTGGCTCGCGGAGGCCGCGCATGCTAGGCCGTCTCGGCACACAACTGGCACTGCTGCTGCTGAAACTGTTCGCAGTGCTGCCTTACGGCCTGACTGCGCGCTTCGGCGACGGTCTCGGCTGGCTGCTCTATCGCATTCCGAGCAGGCGAAAACGCATCGTACATACGAATCTGAAACTCTGCTTTCCGGAGTGGAGCGATGCGCGACGCGAGGAAATCGCCGGCAAGCATTTCCGTCACGCGATCCGCAGCTACGTCGAGCGCAGCGTGCAGTGGTTCGGCTCCGAGAAGAAGCTGGCGAAGCTGATCGAGGTGGACAGCGCGATCGACCTGACCGACCCGAACCTGCCGCCCACGCTGTTCCTCGGGCTGCATTTCGTCGGCATCGAGGCCGGCTCGATCTGGCTCAATCACGAGTTGCGGCGCACCTGCGGTTCGTTGTACCAACCGTTTTCGAACCCGATTCTCGAAGCCGAGGCCAAGCGCGCACGCGGGCGCTTCGACGCCGAAATGGCCGGCCGCGCCGACAGCGCGCGCATCGTGCTGCGCTGGCTGCGCGATCGCAAGCCCGTCATGCTCGGCGCCGACATGGATTACGGCGTGCGCAATTCCACGTTCGTGCCGTTCTTCGGCATTCCCACCTGCACGCTGACCGCCGTCGGCCGCCTCGCGAAAACGGGCCGCGCCCAGCTCGTGCCGTTCATCGGCGAGGTGCTGCCGAACTACAAGGGCTACCGGCTGCGCGTGTTCAAGCCGTGGGACGACTACCCCACCGGCGACGACGATCTCGACGCGCGCCGCATGAATGCGTTCCTCGAGGAGCAGATCCCGCTGCTGCCCGAGCAGTATTACTGGGTCCACAAGCGCTTCAAGACGCGCCCCGAAGGCCAGCCCGGCTTCTATTGAGCGGGCGGGTGTTCATGCCGGCGCGGCGCACTCGTCGCGCAGGTAGCCGAGAAACGCCTGCTGCACCGCCGTGCCGAGCCAGTCGGCCCGCAGCGTGTAGCCCACCACGCGCCGCGCCTCCGGCGCTTCCAGTTCCAGCGCGGCCATCTCGCTGCCCGGGAACGCCTCGTCGATCTGCGAGCGCGGCAGCAGCGTGATGCAGTCACTCTCCACCAGCATCGCCACCATCATCGCCAGCGAGGTCGTCTCGACCACCAGCGGCGGCTTCACCGTCAGTTGCGCGAGCAGCGCGTCGATCACGGTGCGGCGCGGCACGTTGCGCTGCGGCACCACCCATTCGTAGGCCGCCAGGTCGCGCGCGGCCACGCGCCTGCGCCGCGCCAGCCGGTGCCCCTTGCGCACCGCGATCACGTACGGATCGGCGAACAGCTCGGTTTCGCCGAGCAGCCCCGTCACGCGCGGCTCGCGCAGCGCGCCGACGATCACGTCGAGCGCGCCGTTCTGCAATTCGCGTGAGAGGCGCTCGTACGAGCCTTCGTCGACCGTCACGCGCGCGGCCGGGTAGCGCGCGCGCAGCCGCTGGATCGCCCGCGCGACGCGGCGCGGCGGCAGCATCGGCAGCAGGCCGATCGCCAGCTTGCCGGTGAGCTGGCCGCGCGCGGCGGCCAGATCCTCGCGCGCCTGGGCGATTTCGACGAGCGCCACGCTGAGCCGGCGCGCGAACTCGATGCCGGCCGGGTTCGCGGCCACGCTGTGCACGCGGCGCCGGTACAGCGACACGCCGACCGTCTCCTCCAGTTGCCGCGCGGCGCGGTGCACGGCCGGCTGCGAGATGCCGAGCCGCACCGCCGCCTCGGCCGCGGAACCGGCTTCGGCGATCGCGATGTGGCAGCGCACCTGCGCGTCGGTCAGGTGGCGGCACAGGTTCGCCGCATGGGCCGCGCCGGCCTTGCTTGCGCCGGCCTTGCCTGAAGCGGCCGGCTCGCCGACCAGCGCGGCGATGCCGCCCTCGATCTGGTCGAGCATGCGCCGCACGCGCCGCTGCAGGATCGCGCCGTCGGCCGTCAGTTCGCTGCCGCCGAAGCCGCGCACGAACAGCTGCCCGCCGAAACTCGCCTCCAGCTTGGCGATCGCCAGGCTGACGGCCGGCTGCGTGCGCCCGGCGCGCGCCGCGGCCTGGCCGATGCCGCCCGCCTCGCACACGGCGTCGAACAGAAACAGCCGCCGCAGCCGCGACAGGTCGTCGTCATGCCGGTCGTCGTCGCGAATCGCCATCCGTCCCCCTGCGCAGTCTCTGTGAAAACCCCTAGCTTAACCAAAATTTATGTGCCAGGCCTCACTACATATTGCGGCCCGGGACGACATCCGCCTTACAGTGGCAGCCATTCGTTCCACACCGATTTCAGTCAGGAGACCGGACATGTCCGTCGTCATCGATACCCATACCCACGCCATTTCCCCGGATAATCAACGCTATCCGCTCGCACCGGTCGGCGGCCATCAATCCGAGTGGTCGGCCAAGCGCCCGGTGACCTACGCCGGGCTGCTCGAATCGATGGATGCGGCCGGCATCGACCGCGCGGTCGTGGTGCAGGCATCGACGGTGTACGGCAACGACAATAGTTATGTGGTCGACGCGGTGCGCGCGCACCCGGACCGCTTCGCCGGCGTGTTCTCGATCGACGTGCTGGCCGCCGACGCCGTCACGCAACTGCAGCGCTGGCTCGACGCGGGCCTGTCGGGCCTGCGCCTGTTCACCACGGGCAGCACGATGCCGGGCCAGGCCGGCTGGCTCGACGACGAGCGCTCGTTCCCGGTGTGGGATTACGCGCAGAAGCACGGCGTGTCGATCTGCCTGCAGATGACGGCGCAGGGCATTCCGGCGCTGCTGAACATGCTGGCGCGCTTCCCCGAGATCCGCGTGCTGCTCGATCACCTGGCGCGCCCCGAACTGGCCGGCGGCCCGCCGTACGAAGCGGCCGCGCCGCTGTTCAGCCTGGCCGAGCATCGCGGCGTGTACCTGAAGCTGACCAATCGCACCATCGCCGAAGCCGCGCGCGGCGCATCGACGCCGGGCGAATTCTTCCCGCGCGTGCTCGACGCGTTCGGCGCCGATCGCATCGCCTGGGGCTCGAACTTCCCGGCCGCCGAAGGTTCGCTGCCGCAACTGCTGGCCGACGCGCGCGACAGCCTCGCCATGCTGCCCGCGCCGGCGCGCGAGGCGATCTTCGGCGGCACGGCGCTGACCGTCTACCCGGCGCTGTCGCGCTGAGCGCACCCGCCTTACGGAATCCGACCATGACCCGCACCGCTGCCGCCCCGCGCCTGATCACCGCGCTGAAAACCTACCCGCACACGCAACCGCTGAAGGCGGGCGCGCTGAGCGACCCCGCCGTCGAGCTCGTGTTCGACGAGGTCGAGCCGATCCACCGCGCGTTCGCGCCGATGGCGCGCCGCCAGGTGTACGACGTCAGCGAGCTGGCGATCGCCACCTATCTGCAGGCCAAGGCCTACGGCAAGCCGCTGGTGCTGCTGCCGTTCGTGATCGCGGCGCGCTTCCAGCAAGGCTGCATCGTCTACAACCGCCGCCGCGGCGAACTCGACGTGAGCCGCCTGGCCGGCAAGAAGGTGGGCGTGCGCGCCTACACGCAAACCACCGGCATGTGGGTGCGGGCGATCCTCGCGGGCACCTACGGCGTGCCGCTCGAACAGATCGAATGGATCACGTTCGAGGGCGCGCATCTGGAGGAATACCGCGAGCCGCCGTTCGTGCGGCGGGCCGCGGCGGACCAGAAAATGCTGGCGATGCTGCATGCGGGCGAGCTCGACGCGGCGATCTTCGGCAACGATCTGCCCGACGATCCCGATTTCGCGCCGCTGATCCCCGACGCGGCCGCCGCCGACCAGGCCTGGTACGCGCAGCACCGTTTCGTGCCGATCAACCATGTGGTGACGGTCACGCAGGCAGCGGCCGAGGCGCATCCGGAGGCCATCCGCGCGGTGTATAAGCTGTTGTGCGAAGGCAAGGCGGTGGCCAACGCAGCAAACGCCGCCGCCAGCGCCGGCAAGCCGGACAAGCTGCTGGCCGGCTACGACGCGCTGCGCGGGCCGCTGCAGGAAACGATCGCCGCCTGCGAGGCGCAGCAGTTGCTGCCGCGCGCGCTGAGCGTCGACGAGATCTTCGCCGACAGCCTCGCGATCCTCGGCGACGCCGCGCGCTGAACCGCGCCGATCGCCACCGTACCCGCATCCGGCATCACGCTTCTCGCATGTCGAGCGAACGCCAGTTCGCCGCCGCACCACCAGGAGACACCATGAGCTTGCCCGGCAAGTCCACCGCCACCCCGCCCCGCCGGCGCCGCCCGTTCTATCGCGACCTGTCGTTCCAGGTCATCGCCGGCATGGCGCTCGGCGTCGCCACGGGCTACGTGTTCCCGAAGTTCGGCATCAACCTGCAGCCGCTGGGCGACGCGTTCATCCGCGTGATCCAGATGCTGATCGGCCCGATCATCTTCTGCACGGTGTGCAGCGGGATCGCCGGCGTGAAGGATTTCGGCAAGGTCGGGCGGGTGGCGATCAAGGCGCTGGTGTATTTCGAGGTGGTCACGTCGCTCGCGCTGGTGCTCGGGCTGGTGGTGATCAACGTGCTGAAGCCGGGCGTGGGCATGAACGTGGACATCCACAGCGTGCATTCGTCGGCGGTGGACGCCTACGTGGCGAAGGCGCACCACGTGGTGACCACCAGCGAGTTCCTGCTCAACGTGATCCCGCACACGGCGATCAGCGCGTTCGCCAACGGCGACGTGCTGCAGGTGCTGTTCTTCTCGGTGCTGTTCGCGTTCGGGCTGGCGGCGATCGGCGAGCGCGCCAAGCCCGCGCTCGACCTGATCGATTCGGCGGCCGGCTCGCTGTTCTGGATCATCGGCCTGACCATGAAGGTCGCGCCGCTCGCCGCGTTCGGTGCGATCGCATTCACCGTCAGCAAGTTCGGTTTCGGCACGCTGCTCTCGCTCGGCAAGCTGGTGCTGGAGTTCTACCTGACCTGCGCGCTGTTCCTCGTGCTGATCCTGTGGCCGATCGCGAAGCTGAGCGGCTTCAGCCTGCTGCGCCTGATGCGCTACATCGGCGCGGAGCTGCTGCTGGTGATCGGCACGAGTTCGTCGGAAACGGTGTTCCCGCAACTGATCGACAAGCTCGAACGGCTCGGCTGCGAGAAATCGGTGGTGGGCCTCGTGCTGCCGACCGCCTACACGTTCAACCACGACGGCACCTGCCTGTATTTCGCCGCCGCCGCCGTGTTCCTCGCGCAGGCCACCAACACGCCGATGAGCTGGCACGATCAGCTCGTGCTGCTGCTGGTGCTGCTGCTGACCTCGAAGGGCGCGGCCGGCGTGTCCGGCGCCGCGATCGCGGTGCTCGCCGCCACGCTGGCCGCCTCGAACACGATTCCGGTCGAATCGATCGCGCTGATCCTCGGCATCCACAAGGCGCTGTCGAGCGGCTTCGTGTTCACCAACATCGTCGGCAACAGCGTCGCGACGATCGTCGTGGCGAACTGGGAGAAGGCGCTCGACCGCACCGCGCTGCGCCGCGAACTGAAATCCGGATTCCAGCCCGACGCCGCGCCGCTCGCCCGGCTCGACCGGGCCGAAAGCGGCCGCGCCGGCCACTGACCTCGCACCAACCGGCGCCCAGGCGGGCGCCGGTGCAGCAAACGCAGCCCGATACGCTGCGCAATTAATTAGCCCTGCGAATAATAATGCGGTGTCGCGTCGCGGCGCACCGATGGGGCGTGACAACACGGAGACACACGGTGAAAACAAGGGTTTGGAGACAACTCGGAATGGGCCTGTCGGCCACGACGGCGCTTGCGGTCACGCTGCCGGCGCACGCGCAGTCGAGCGTGCAGCTGTACGGCACGGTGGACGGCGGGGTCCGCTTCCTGAACAACGCGGCCAAGGGCGGCGGCACCGCCTACACGATGAATTCGAACGGCTATTTCAGCTCGAACAAGCTCGACTTTCGCGGCCGCGAGGATCTCGGCGGCGGCTGGGATGCGCACTTCCTGCTGGAGAGCGGCTTCAACGTCGGCAACGGCCAGCTCGACAACACCACCAACACGCTGTTCCAGCGGCAGGCGTTCGTCGGCCTCGGCAACAAGAAGTACGGCACGCTCGATCTCGGCCGGCAATACACGATCGCGCACGACATCATCAGCTACTACGATCCGTTCCACTTCCACTTCACGCCGATCCTGCCGCTCACGACGGCCTCCGACGGCACGCGCAACAACAACGACGTGAAGTACAAGAACCATTTCGGCAACCTGCTGTTCGAGGTGGACAACTCGTTCGGCGGCGTGGCCGGCAACTTCAGCAGCGGCGCGGCGCACGCGGTGGGCCTGACCTACACGCTCGGGCCGGCCTCGATCGGCGGCGTGTACGGGCACCGCAACCTGCTGTCGGGCAGCAACTACGTGGGCGACACCTATTACATGGGCGGCGGCAGCTACCGGCTCGGGCCGGTCGAACTGTCGGGCGGCTTCATGTCGGAGGACCTGCAGACGCCGGGCACGCCGCATCAGGTCACCAACAACGGCTTCGGCGGCCTGTCGTGGAACATCATGTCGACGCTGGTGTTCTACGGCGGCTACTACCAGACCACGGTTTCGACCGACAAGGCCAGCCGGCGCGGCCTGTCGATCGTCTCGCTCGCCTACCTGCTGTCGAAGCGCACCACGCTGTACGCGGAGGCCGATCACACCTCGTGGCGCCATTCGGTGGTCAGCACGCTCAATCCGAACGGCGTGCCGAGCCAGATGGCCGTGACGATCGGCATCGACCATCTGTTCTGACGCGCGATGCCATTCGCGAGGGCCCGCGCGGCCCTCATTCCGGGCGCGGCGCGCGTTCGAGCTTCGGCATCCCCCTGGCGCGCGCCTGCGCAAGATCGTGGGCCCGTTGCCCGGCCAGCCAGAGGTGGGCGCGGCCGCCGTGCTCGACGCCGGGCCAGCCCTCGATGCGCAATGCCATTTCGGGCACGCGGGGCGCCATCCCCCGCCATACATTCGCACCCCGAACCCCGCCACCCCGCCCCGATTCCCGCCCGGCAGTCCATGTATCATTCACGGTCAGGCTGACGCAGCGCGCCCGGCGCGCCGCCCGGCGCCATCGCGCCCCGCCAGCCCCGTCCGACAGGCAACCCTGGAATACCGTGAAACTTCCGTTCACCAAGATGCAAGGCGCCGGCAACGACTTCGTCGTGCTCGACGGCACCGCCGGCGACCTCGGCCTCACGCCGGCGCGCGTGCGCGCGCTCGCCGACCGCCATTTCGGCATCGGCGCCGATCAACTGCTGCTCGTCGAGCGGCCGGAACTCGACGGCGTCGATTTCAAGTACCGGATCTTCAATTGCGACGGCGGCGAGGTCGAGCATTGCGGCAACGGCGCGCGCTGCTTCCTCAAGTTCGTGCGCGATCACGGCCTGACCGACAAGCGCACGGTGCGCGTCCAGGTGCACCACGGCGTGATCACGCTGACCATGCAGGACAACGGCGAAGTGGTAGTCGACATGGGCACGCCCGTGTTCGAGCCGGCCCGCGTGCCGTTCGACGCCGCCGGGCTGGACGCCCGCCGCGAGAGCGCGGATACCGTCTACCCGCTCGAGGTGAACGGCGCAACGCGCTGGATCTCGACGGTCTCGATGGGCAATCCGCACGCGGTGCAACTGGTGGACGACGTCGAAGCGTTTCCCGTGCTCGTCGACGGCCCCGCGATCGAACGCCATGCGCGCTTCCCGCAGCGCGTGAACGCCGGCTTCATGCAAATCGTTTCGCGCAACGAAGTGAAGCTGCGCGTGTTCGAGCGCGGCGCGGGCGAAACGCTCGCCTGCGGCACGGGCGCCTGCGCGGCCGTCGCGGCCGGCATTCGGCGCGGCGTGCTCGATTCGCCGGTCGCCGTCCACACGCACGGCGGCATCCTGACGATCGGCTGGGACGGCGCCCGCGACGAAACCGCGCCGCTGACGATGGCCGGCCCGGCCGTCACCGTCTTCGACGGCGCGATCGAACTGACCGTCTGAGCCGGCCCACCGCCCATCCCGCCCCCGAACCCCAGCGCACCGGAACCGAACGCTTTATGAACGAACGCGACGTCGCCGACTACCTGCTCGCCAATCCCGAATTCTTCGCCCGGCACGCCGAACTGCTGGCGACGATCAAGCTCGCGAGCCCGCACGGCCGGGCCGCGATCTCCCTGCAGGAACGGCAGATGGAGATGCTGCGCGACAAGAACAAGCTGCTCGACCGGCGTCTGGCCGAACTGCTGCGTTACGGCCACGAGAACGACGGCCTGGCCGCGAAGTTCGACCGCTGGAACGCCCGCGTGATCGCCGAGCGCGACGCGCACGCGCTGCCGCGCGCGATCGCGGGCGGCCTGGCCGAGGTGTTCGACGTGCCGCAAACCGCGCTGCGGATCTGGGATGTCGCCGAGGCCTATTCGCAAGCCGAGTTCGCCCGCCACGTCGGCGAGGAAGTGCGGTTGTTCGCCAACAGCCTGAGCACGCCGTATTGCGGCGCGAACACCGGCTTCGAGGCCGCGCAATGGCTCTCGCCCGCCGAAGCGCCGGCCGAGGGCGGAGAAAGCGGCGCCGGCGCGCCCGAATCGATCGCGCTCGTGCCGCTGCGCCCGCCCGGCGCCGGCAACGACGCCAACGCGTTCGGCCTGCTGGTGCTTGGCTCGCCCGACACGCGCCGCTTCCACGACGGCATGGGCACCGATTTCCTGGCCCGCATCGGCTCGCTCGCCAGCGCCGCGCTCACGCGCCTGCTGCCGCACTGAGCGTCGCCATGACCGACGATCCGATCGCCGCCTACCTGTCGTACCTGCAGCACATCAGGCAACTGTCGGAGCACACGCTGCGCGGCTACGCGCACGAACTCGACGCGCTCGTCGCGTTCGCGAACGGCCGGCCGCTCGCGAGCCTGAGCGCCGCCGACATGCGCGGCGCCGTGGCGCGCGCCCATTCGGGCGGGCTGTCGGCGCGCTCGATCGCGCACCGGCTGTCGGCCTGGCGCGCGTTCTACCGCTGGTATGCGTTGCGCGTCGAGATGCCGGCCAACCCGGTCGCCACGGTGCGCGCGCCGAAGCGCCCGAAAACCCTGCCGAAGGCGCTGTCGGTGGACGACGCCACCGCGCTGATGGAGTCGCCGTTCCCCGACACGCCCGAAGGCGTGCGCGACCGCGCGATCGTCGAGCTGTTCTATTCGTCGGGGCTGCGGCTCGCCGAGCTGGTCGGCCTCGACGTGCATTTCGCCCGGGCCGACGGCTACCGGTCGGCCGGCTGGCTCGACCGCGCCGAAGCCGAGGTCACCGTGCTCGGCAAGGGCGGCAAGGAACGCAAGGTGCCGGTCGGCCGCAAGGCGCTCGACGCGCTCGACGCCTGGCTCGCGCTGCGCGGCGGCTGGGTGCGCGCCGATCCGCACCCGCTGTTTCTGTCCGTGCGCGGCAACCGGATGGCGCCCGGCGTGGTGCGCGAGCGCGTCAAGCGCGCCGCGCTCACCGCCGGCATTCCGGCCAACGTCCATCCGCACGTGCTGCGCCACTCGTTCGCCACCCACGTGCTGCAATCGAGCGGCGACCTGCGCGCGGTGCAGGAACTGCTGGGCCACGCCAGCATTTCGGCCACCCAGGTCTATACCTCGCTCGATTTCCAGCATCTCGCCAAGATCTACGACAGCGCCCACCCGCGCGCGAAGAAGCGCGACTGACCGCGCATTCGGCCCGTGCGAGCCGCGCGCGGCTCGCACCCCGTGTTGCCCTCTGCCCGACCGCCGCGCCCCGCGCGGCCCGAATCGATACCGACATGCAAACCGTTACGCTCAAACCGTCGAAAGACAAATCCCTGCTGCGCCGCCATCCGTGGGTCTACGCCAACGCGATCGACCGCGTCGACGGCAAGCCGCCCGCGCCCGGCGCCACCGTCGTCGTGCGCTCGCACGACGGCCGCTTCCTCGCGCGCGGCGCATACAGCCCGCATTCGCAGATCCGCGTGCGCGTCTGGAGCTTCGACGAGGCCGAGCCGATCGACCACGCGTTCTTCAAGCGCCGCGTCCAGCGCGCCGTCGCGCACCGCCAGACGATGGTGACCGGCACCGACGCGGTGCGCCTCGTGTTCGGCGAGGCCGACGGCCTGCCGGGCCTGATCGTCGACTATTACGTCGCGGACGGCCTGCCGGAAGCGCTGCCGGTCGGCCAGTCGCCCGACGCCACGCCGCCGGCCGCCGAGCGCCGCGGCCAGTTGGTCTGCCAGTTCATGGCGGCCGGCGTCGAGGCCTGGAAGGACGCGATCGTGGCCGCGCTGACGGCCGCCACCGGCTGCCCGAACGTCTACGAGCGTTCGGACGTGTCGATTCGTCAGAAGGAAGGGCTCGAGCAGATCACCGGCGTGCTGGCCGGCGACGCGCCGCCGCCCACGCTGATCGCGCGCGAGAACGGCGTGCGCTACCACGTCGACGTGCCGAACGGCCACAAGACGGGCTTCTACGTCGATCAGCGCGACAACCGCGCGCTGGTCGGCCAGGTATCGCGCGACCGCGACGTGCTGAACTGCTTCTGCTACACCGGCGGCTTCTCGCTGGCCGCGCTGGCCGGCGGCGCGAAGCGCGTGGTGTCGATCGATTCGTCGGGCGACGCGCTGGCGCTCGCGCAGCGCAACGTCACCGCCAACGGCCTCGACCCGGCGCGCGCCGCCTGGCTCGACGCCGACGCGTTCAAGACGCTGCGCCGCCTCGCCGACGAAGGCGAGCGCTTCGACGTGGTGGTGCTCGACCCGCCGAAGTTCGCGCCGGCGCGCGAGCACGTGGATCGCGCCGCGCGCGCCTACAAGGACATCAACCTGAGCGGCTTCCGCCTGCTGCGTCCGGGCGGCCTGCTGTTCACCTATTCGTGCTCGGGCGCGATCGACATGGATCTGTTCCAGAAGATCGTGGCCGGCGCGGCGGCCGACGCGCGCGTCGATGCGCGCATCCTCAAGCGGCTCGGCGCGGGGGTGGATCACCCGCTGCTGACGGCGTTCCCGGAAGGCGAATATCTGAAGGGCCTGCTGTTGCAAATCGCCTGAGCGCCCCGATCTGGGAAATCCGCCGCGCGCCCTGGCCGAACGGCCGAGGCGCGCGGTCTTGACAACTATGTTTCAATAAGCGATTACGCAGGCGCGGCGGCAAGCCGGCGCCGCGATGGCATTGCGCCGGGACCGTCCCGGTTTTGACCCCGATTCACGAACCAAGGCGATCGACATGGCCACTCCCGTCACCATCCTCACCGGCTTCCTCGGCAGCGGCAAGACCACGCTGCTCAAGCGCATCCTGAACGAACAGCACGGCATGAAGATCGCCGTGATCGAGAACGAGTTCGGCGAAGAGAACATCGACAACGAAATCCTCGTGCAGGACAGCAACGAGCAGATCATCCAGATGAGCAACGGCTGCATCTGCTGCACGATCCGCGGCGATCTGGCGCGCGCGCTCGGCGATCTGGCCGCGCGCAAGCGCGAGGGCAAGCTCGATTTCGATCGCGTCGTGATCGAAACCACGGGCCTGGCCAACCCCGGCCCGGTCGCGCAAACCTTCTTCATCGACAGCGAGATCGCCGACGATTTCCTGCTCGACGCGATCATCACGCTGGTCGACGCCAAGCACGCCAACGCGCAGCTCGACGAGCACGAAGTGGTGCAGCGCCAGGTGGGCTTCGCCGATCGCCTGTTCGTCACCAAGGCCGATCTGGTCGACGAAGCCACGCTCGCCGGCCTCAAGCACCGCCTGATGCACATGAACCCGCGCGCGGCGATCCGTCAGGTGAATTTCGGCGAGGCCGACATCAAGGAAATCTTCGATCTGCGCGGCTTCAACCTGAACGCCAAGCTCGAAATCGATCCGGATTTCCTGGTGGAAGACGATCACGCGCATCACGATCATGGCCATGACCACGGTCACGACCATGGCCACGATCACGCGAACTGCGATCACGACCACGGCCATTGCGACCACGATCACGGTCACGCGCATCACAACCACCATCACGCGCACCACGACGACAAGATCAAGTCGTTCGTCTACCGCAACGATCGCCCGTTCGATCCGAACAAGCTCGAGGATTTCCTCGGCGGCATCCTGCAGATCTACGGCGAACGCCTGTTGCGCTACAAGGGCGTGCTGTACATGAAGGGCGTGGATCGCAAGGTGGTGTTCCAGGGCGTGCACCAGATGATGGGCAGCGATCTGGCCGCCAAGTGGCTGCCGGTCGACAAGAAAACCAGCAAGATGGTGTTCATCGGCATCGACCTGCCGCAAGACCTGATCACCGACGGCCTCGACGCCTGCCTCGCGTAACGTCGCGAGCCGCCGGCCGGCGCCCCTCGCGGCGCTGGCCGGCGCACCGCCCCCACCCCGTTTCCCCCGTCTCCCTCGGCATTCCGGCGCTGCCGCCCGGCCGTTTCCGGCCGCCTTTCTCCCGCATGTCAACGTGTCCGCGCGTACGCCTCATTGTCGTTTTTACAGAGCAGGCACATGATTTGATTGCGTCATCGCTTTTTCGCGTTCCGCGGGTTATATTTTTGGGATAACTGGGCGGCACGGCCACGGAATCCCCCCTATGCGGAACTGCGGAGCGATTCAGTTACAATACGTGCCCACTGGACGCGGCAGTATCAGGCCCGGTTCTTGCATGACATACCGGGCCACACCGGCATCGCCACCGCCGGCCGGCCTCGAGCCGGCGACGGGACGCGCCACATACCGGGCGACGGCGCAGCAAGCGGGCCGGCACCAGGAGGTACCTGAGCAAACCGGTACCGGAGGCTTTCGGCCCCGACACGGCACATGATTGGAAAACCATCACAAAGGCCGTTGCGGGTAATCCCAAAGTGCGAGCAATATCCTTCCGATTTGCCGCACATTGAAGAAGCAAGCAGATGACGAACAAACTCTTGACCGAAGCCGAAATCCTGAAGATGAGCGACAAGGATTACATGAATGAAGATCAGCTCGCCTTCTTCAAAAATCGGCTCGAACAACTGCAGGCGGACATTCTCCGCAATGCAGGCCAAACGACCGAGAATCTGCGCGAAACGGTGATCGTTCCCGATCCCGCCGACCGCGCGACGATCGAGGAAGAACACGCGCTCGAACTGCGCACGCGCGACCGCGAGCGCAAGCTGCTGAAGAAGGTGCAGCAATCGCTGGCCCGCGTCGATTCCGGCGATTACGGCTGGTGCGAGGAAACAGGCGAGCCGATCGGCATCCCGCGCCTGATCGCACGCCCGACGGCCACGCTCTCGCTCGAAGCGCAAGAGCGCCGCGAGCTGCGCCAGAAGCTGTTCGGCGACTGATCCCGCCCGGCGCGGCGGCTCCCCGCGCCCCTTCACGCTGCTTCGAAACAGCGCGCGGCTTGCCGCGCGCTGTTTGTTTTTGCGCGCGCCGGCGGCATCCTGCGCCGGCCGCGCCCGGCCTCCCCGCCTCGCGTCGTCCGCCCGCTTCCGCGCACGCCGCGCTCCGGCTTCGTCTCCGCTTCGCCCCCGGCTTCGCCGAATTCCACTCTTGATATTGCCGCGCGTGCCCTAACATGGTCTCAATACGCGTGGCGCGCCCGACGGCTGCGCCGCGTGTCGCCAGGGCGGCGGTGCGCCTGCACCTCCGCGTCCTCCCCGGATTCTCTGAAGGAACGCAGATGGAGCAATATCACGGCACGACGATCGTTTCCGTGCGGCGCGGCGATCAGGTCGCGCTCGGCGGCGACGGCCAGGTTACGCTCGGCAACATCGTCATGAAGGGCGGTGCGCGCAAGGTACGCCGCATCTACAACAACCAGGTGCTGGTCGGCTTCGCCGGCGGCACCGCCGATGCGTTCTCGCTCCTCGACCGTTTCGAGGCCAAACTCGAAAAGCACCAGGGCAACCTGACGCGCGCCGCCGTCGAACTCGCCAAGGATTGGCGCACCGATCGCATGCTGCGCCGCCTGGAAGCGATGCTGATCACGGCCGACAAGACCACCACGCTCGTCATCACCGGCAACGGCGACGTGCTCGATCCCGAAGGCGGGATCTGCGCGATCGGCTCGGGCGGCGCCTATGCGCAGGCCGCCGCGCGCGCGCTGGCCGAGAACACCGAGCTGTCGCCGGGCGAGATCGTCAAGAAGGCGCTGACGATCGCCGGCGACATGTGCATCTACACGAACCACAGCCACATCATCGAAACGATCGAGTAAGGACGCCGACATGAGCACCATGACCCCTGCCGAGATCGTCTCGGAACTCGACAAGCACATCATCGGCCAGAACAAGGCGAAGAAGGCTGTCGCCGTGGCGCTGCGCAACCGCTGGCGCCGTCAGCAGGTGGCCGAGCCGCTGCGCCAGGAAATCACGCCGAAGAACATCCTGATGATCGGGCCGACGGGCGTCGGCAAGACCGAAATCGCGCGCCGTCTGGCCAAGCTGGCCGACGCGCCGTTCATCAAGATCGAGGCGACCAAGTTCACCGAGGTCGGCTACGTGGGCCGCGACGTGGACAGCATCGTGCGCGACCTGATCGAAATCGCCGTCAAGCTGACGCGCGAAACCGAAATGCGCAAGGTGCGCTCGAAGGCGCAGGATCAGGCCGAGGATCGCATCCTCGACATCCTGCTGCCGCAACCGCGCGCGGTCGGCTTCGGCGCGAACGGCGAAACCGCCAACGACGACAACAACGTCACGCGCCAGACCTTCCGCAAGCGCCTGCGCGAAGGCGCGCTCGACGACAAGGAAGTGGAGCTCGACATCGAGCAGCCGCAAGCCGGCATGGACATCATGGCGCCGCCGGGCATGGAAGAGATGACCGAGCAGATCCGCTCGATGTTCTCGAACATCGGCGGCGGCAAGAAAACGCGCCGCAAGATCAAGATCAAGGAAGCGCTGAAGCTGCTGACCGACGAGGAAGCCGCCAAGCTGCTCAACGATGAAGAAGTGAAAACCAAGGCCGTGCAGAACGTCGAGCAGAACGGCATCGTGTTCCTCGACGAGATCGACAAGATCGCGTCGCGCAACAACGAAGGCGGCGGTGGCGGCGAGGTGTCGCGTCAGGGCGTGCAGCGCGATCTGCTGCCGCTCGTCGAAGGCACCACGGTCAACACCAAGTACGGGATGATCAAGACCGATCACATCCTGTTCATCGCGAGCGGCGCGTTCCATCTGTCGAAGCCGAGCGACCTGATCCCCGAGCTGCAAGGGCGTTTCCCGATCCGCGTCGAACTCGATTCGCTGTCGGTCAAGGATTTCGAATCGATCCTGGTGGCCACCGACGCGAGCCTCGTCAAGCAATACCAGGCGCTGCTCGCCACCGAAGACGTCAAGCTCGAATTCGCCGACGACGGCATCCGCCGGCTCGCCGAGGTCGCCTACTCGGTCAACGAGAAGACCGAGAACATCGGCGCGCGGCGCCTGTACACCGTGATCGAGAAGCTGCTCGAAGACGTGTCGTTCGCGGCCGGCAATCATGCGGGCGAAGCGGTGACGGTCGATGCGGCCTATGTCGATCGCGCGCTCGGCGAAGTATCGCAGGACGAAGATCTGTCGCGCTACGTGCTGTAAGCGTCGCACCGGCCAAGCAAGACGGGCGGCCCCGCGCAAGCGGGCCGCCCGTTTCGTTTGGGTGCCACTATCCGCGCCGTGAGCCGGCGCGCCGAGCTTATTGCCGCACCGGCCGCTTGGCCAGCTTGCGCTGCAGCGTGCGGCGGTGCATGTTCAGCGCGCGCGCCGTGGCGGAGATGTTGTTGCCGTTCTCGGCCAGCACGCGCTGGATATGCTCCCATTCGAGGCGGTCGACCGACAGCACGACCGGGTTCTCGAGCGCGTCCTCGGCCTGCACTTCGGTGGCGTTGGTCTGCAACGCGGCCAGGATCGATTCGACGTTGGCCGGCTTCGACAGATAGTTGTCGGCGCCGTCCTTCACGGCCTGCACGGCCGTGGCGATGCTGGCGTAGCCGGTCAGCACGAGGATGCGCGCGTCGGGCTGCAGATCGCAGAGCGGCGCGATCAGCGACAGCCCCGAATCCTCGCCAAGGTGCAGATCGACCGTGATGAATTCGAATTTCGTGCCGCTCGCGAGCTTCAGCGCGGCATCGCGCGAATGCGCCTGCTGCACGATATAGCCGCGCCGTTCGAGCCCCCGGGCCAGCGTGCCGGCAAAAACTTCGTTGTCGTCGATGACGAGAAAGTGGTTGTCGCTCATCGTTGTTCTCCTTCGTGTCAGCGATAGGTCATGGGGCCGGCGCGGGTTCCGCCGGAGAAGCGGCGCCGCGCACGGCGGGCAGCCGCAGCAGCGCGCGCGTGCCGCGCGGGGCCGCGTCGAGCAATTCGATCGTGCCGCCCAGCCGCGCGGCGGCGCTGAAGGCCAGATACAGGCCGACGCCGTTGCCGCCCTGCGTGCTGTCCACCGGCGCCGTGCCGAGCGATTCGCGCAGGGCCGGCGGAATGCCCTGCCCGTTGTCGACCACCTCGAACACGATCATGTCGCGGTCGGACTGGCGCGTGAGCCGCGCCTGCAGCGTCACGCGATCGCGGCTCGCACGGGCCGCATTGTCGAGCAGGATGGTGAGGATCTGGCCGATCGCCACCGTATCCTCCAGCTCGGCGCCGGCCGGCCCCGCGCCGATCTGCTCGAACTCGACATGCGGATGGCGCAGCCGCCAGTGACGGCCGAACGTGTCGAGCCAGTTCGCCACGTTCTCGCGCGTGGCCGGCCCCGAGGCGCGGCTGCGCAACCGCGCCAGCGCCGAGGTGCACTGCGTCATCTGCTCCTCGAGCACCTTGAGGTCGGCGTCGTACGGCGCCAGCCCGGTATCGGTGCGGGCCGCGTCGCGCAATTCCTCGGTCAGCATCGCGATGGTGGACAGCGGCGTGCCCATTTCATGGGCCACGGTGGCCGCCTGCACGCCGAGCGCGACGGCCCGCTCGTCGCGCAGCAGCCGCTGCTGCGCCTCGCCGAGCGCCGCGTCGCGCTGGCGCAGCGCGTTCGACATGCGCGCCACGAACCAGGCGATCAGGCCTACCGACACGATGAAGTTCACGCCCTGCCCGGCGCGGTAGTAATCGAACAGGTTGGCCGGATTGTCGAGGTTGAGCGGCACCGAGTTGAAGCCGAGCGCGAAATAGCAGGCCACCGAGAACGCCGCGAGCCAGACCATCAGGTGCCATGGCAGCACGGCGGCGGCGATCGCCAGCGAAGGCAGGTACAGCGAGACGAACGGATTGGTGGTGCCGCCGGACAGGAACAGCAGCGCCGTGAGCGCGCCGATGTCGACCCACAGCTGGCCCATCAGCTCGAAATTGGTTTCGGGGCGCGCGCGCAGCACGCGCAGCCAGGTCAGCGCGTTGAACACGACCTCGAGCGCGATCACGCTCAGCATGGCCGGCAGCGGCAGGTTCGCGCCGAAAAAGGCCTGCGCCACGGCGATCGTGACGAGCTGGCCGACGATGGCCAGCGTGCGCAGCCAGAACAGGTTGCCGAGATTGACGCGGCCGGTGGTGGTGATTCGTTGCATGATCGGCGCAGTTTACTCCGTCGGACCGCCCTGGCCCTCTATGTCCGGCATACCGGCCGCCTGCCTGGCCAGCGCGCCGGCCAGACA
>NZ_JAAGPF010000128.1 GCF_017104645.1 Burkholderia sp. Ac-20379 | reverse complement strand
TTCTGGGCCACGCGCGGCGATTGGCCGGCGCTCGCGGCGCGCGAGCCGGCCGGCACGCGCTGGGTGGTGTTGCCGAGGCTTGCGTGGCTCGCGCCGCGGCGGCTCGAAGCGGGCGATCCGCTGGAGCCGGTCGAGGCGTCGGCGCTGTTCGACGCCGTGGCGGCGCGCGACGCGCCGTCGCTGGTCGCGGCGTTGGCGCCGGGCGAACACGGCGTCTGGCACGAAACGCGCCGCGGCTTCATCGTCGACGAGGGCTGGCCGCAACGCGCCGAGGCGTTCGCGCAGCTCGCGCGCTGACGCTCGATCGTTCCGGCCGGGCGCTCGCCCGGCTTATTCGCTTACCACCACCGATGGAAATGATGGACCGGCCCGACGCCGTGGCCCACGCTCAGTTGCGTGCTCGCGGCGATCGCGTCGGCCAGATAGTGCTTGGCGTCGCTCACCGCGCCGGCCAGATCGTCGCGTTGCGGCCGCAGCGCCGCGATCGCGGCCGACAGCGTGCAGCCGGTGCCGTGCGTATGCGCGACCGGAATCCGCGCGCCGTCGAGGCGCCGTTCGTCGCCGGGGCGAATCAGCCAGTCGGGGCTGCGGGCCGCGTCGGGCAGGTGGCCGCCCTTCATCAGCACGGCTTTCGCGCCGCGAGCGACGAGCGCGCGGCCCTGCTCGATCATCTGCGCTTCGTCGGCGGCTTCGGCGCAGCCGAGCAGCGCGGCGGCCTCGGGCAGGTTCGGCGTGACGAGATCGGCGAGCGGCAGCAGCGTGTCGCGCAGCGCGGCCACCGCCTCGGGTGCGAGCAGCGCATGGCGGCTTTTCGAGATCATGACCGTGTCGAGCACGACGAACGAGGGCGCATGGCGCACCAGCGCGTCGGCCACCGCGCCGACGATGCCGGCATTGGCCAGCATGCCGATCTTGACGGCGTCGATGCGGATGTCGTCGAACACGGCGTCGAGCTGGGCCGTCACGAACCCGGCGTCGGGCGCATGCACGGCCGTGACGCCGCGCGTGTTCTGCGCGGTCAGCGCCGTGACGACGCTCGCGCCGTAGGCGCCGAGTGCGGAAAAGGCCTTGAGGTCGGCCTGGATGCCTGCGCCGCCGCCGGAATCGGAGCCGGCGATGGTCAGGGCGTTCGGAATGGGCGAGCGGGTCATCGCGAGGATGCCGGCCGGGCAGGCCGGCTGCAGGAAGCAGGATCGGACGGCGCGGCGGGCGGCGCCGCGCCGGAGGAACGGCGGTGGATCAGTGGCGCGATTCGCCGATCAGCGCGACCGAATCGAATTGCCGCTGATTGGCGATATGGCGGCGCATCACGAGCCACATGGTCAGGCACACGAAGGTGCCGAACAGCACGATCACGACGCCCACCGGCACGTCGAGCCACACCAGCATCGCGTAGAGGCACAGCATCACGAGCACCGACAGGTTCTCGTTGAAGTTCTGCACCGCGATCGAATGGCCGGCCGACAGCAGGACGTGGCCGCGATGCTGGAGCAGCGCGTTCATCGGCACCACGAAGAAGCCGGACAGCGCGCCCACGATCATCAGGAAGATATAGGCGACCACGAGATAGCCGGGAACGCGGAAGCTGCCGAGGTGCAGCACCCAGTGATGCGGCAGCAGGTCGCGCGTGTAGAACGCCATCATCATGACGGCCAGGCCCATGACGATGCCGACCGGCAGCACCTTCAGCGATTTCTTGAGCGGGATCTTGCTGGCGGCCGCCATCGCGCCGCCGGCCACGCCGAGCGCCACCACCGCCTGCAGGATCGCGCCTTCCGAGAGCGACATGCCGAGCGACACTTCGGCCCACTTCAGCACGATGAACTGCAGCGTCGCGCCGGCGCCCCAGAACAGCGTGGTGACGGCCAGCGAGATCTGGCCGAGCTTGTCGTGCCAGAGCACGTTGAAGCATTCGGCGAAATCGGTGATGAGGCGGACCACCCCGTGCTGCTGTTTGGGATAGCGCGCGCCGGTGTCGGGAATCCGCAGGTTGAACAGCGCGGCCACCACGTAGATCGCCATGATCACGAGCATCGCGGCTTCGGCCGGGGTGTTGATGGCGGCGGGCGTGTAGGCGATCACGTGCGCGGCGATGTGCGGGCTGATCAGCGCGCCGCCGAGCACCGTGCCGAGAATGATCGAACCGACCGTGGTGCCCTCGATCCAGCCATTGGCCGCGACCAGCCGGTCAGGCGGCAGCAGCTCGGTCAGGATGCCGTACTTGGCGGGCGAGTAGGCCGCCGCGCCGAAACCGACGATGCCGTAGGCGATCAGCGGATGCGCGCCCATCAACATGATCAGACAACCGACCACCTTGATCGAATTCGTGATGAACATCACGCGGCCCTTCGGCCGCGAATCGGCGAACGCGCCGACGAAGGCGGCCAGAACGACGTACGACAGGACGAAAAACAGCTTGAGCAGCGGAATCATCCAGTTCGGCGCATGCAGATCTTTCAGCAGAGCGATGGCGGCGATGAGAAGCGCACTGTCGGCCAGCGACGAGAAAAACTGCGCGGCCATGATGGAGTAAAAACCTTTTTTCATCTGAAGCGATGCTTTCCTCGCTGCGGCTCGGCCGCAGGGGCCGTGCATTCGGACTATCCCGTGCAAAATAGGTTGTGCGCACGGCTTTATATCACGAAAATACGTCAAATCCGACTAGCAAGAATCCCCGATCGTTCCGGGTTCGTCACGGCACGGCGCCCACGAGGTGCGGTAAGCTGCTGATTCGCCTGCGTGTTTATGAAATTTCCTTATGCCGCGCCCGATTTCCGCCACGATTCACACTGCTGCACTTGTTAACAATCTAGCGGCAGCGCGCCGCTTCGCCCCGCGTTCCAAGGTGTGGGCGGTCGTCAAGGCCAATGCCTACGGGCATGGCCTCGCGCGCGTGTTTCCGGGGCTGCGCGGCACCGACGGGTTCGGCCTGCTCGACCTCGAAGAAGCGGTGCGGCTGCGCGAACTGGGCTGGGCGGGGCCGATCCTGCTGCTCGAGGGCTTTTTCCGCTCCACCGACGTGGACGTGATCGACCGTTACAGCCTGACCACCACGGTGCATAACGACGATCAGCTGCGGATGCTCGAAACGGCGCGGCTGTCCAAGCCCGTCAACATCCAGTTGAAGATGAACAGCGGCATGAACCGTCTCGGCTACGGCCCGGCGAAATACCGCGCGGCCTGGGAGCGGGCGCGCACCTGCCCCGGCATCGGCCAGATCACGCTGATGACCCATTTCGCGGACGCCGACGGCGAGCGCGGCGTGGCCGACCAGATGGCCGCGTTCTCGCGCGGCGCGGAAGGCATCGCCGGTGCGCGCAGCCTGGCCAATTCGGCCGCCGTGATGTGGCATCCCGATACCCATTTCGATTGGATCCGGCCCGGCATCCTGCTCTACGGCGCATCGCCGTCGGGCCGCGCGGCGGATATCGTCGACGCAGGTCTGCAACCGGCCATGACGCTCGCCTCGCAACTGATCGCGGTGCAGAACATCGCGCAGGGGCAGGCGGTGGGCTACGGCGGCGCATTCGTCGCGCCCGCGCCGATGCGCATCGGCGTGGTGGCCTGCGGCTATGCGGACGGCTATCCGCGCATCGCGCCCGAGGGCACGCCGATCGTGGTGGACGGCGTGCTGACCCGGATCGTCGGCCGCGTCTCGATGGACATGATCACGGTCGATCTCACGCCGGTGCCCGGCGCCGGGATCGGCGCGCGCGTCGAGCTGTGGGGCGAGACCTTGCCGATCGACGACGTCGCCGCGCACTGTTCCACGGTCGGTTACGAGCTGATGTGCGCCATCGCACCGCGCGTGCCCGTTCGAGCGGAATAAGGGCGCATCCGTGGCGAAACAGAAAACCGTCTATATCTGCACCGAATGCGGCGGGCAGTCGCCGAAATGGGCGGGCCAGTGCCCGTCCTGCCATGCGTGGAACACGCTGGTCGAATCGGCGCCCGAATCGCCGTCCACGCATCGGTTCCAGGCGCTTGCCAAGAGCGCGCCGGTGCAGCGGCTGGCCGACATCGACGCGGCCGACGTGCCGCGCTTCTCCACCGGCATCGGCGAATTCGATCGCGTGCTTGGCGGCGGCCTGGTGGCCGGCGGCGTGGTGCTGATCGGCGGCGATCCCGGCATCGGCAAATCCACGCTGCTGCTGCAATCGCTGGCGCAACTGGCCAGCGAACGCCGCGCGCTCTATATCAGCGGCGAGGAATCGGCCGCCCAGATCGCGCTGCGCGCGCAGCGGCTGGCGTTGCTCGATCACGGCGGCGACGCGGCCGATCTGAAGCTGCTCGCGGAAATCCAGCTCGAAAAGATCCAGGCGACGATCGACGCCGAGCGGCCCGACGTGGCCGTCATCGATTCGATCCAGACGGTCTATTCGGAAGCGCTGACCTCGGCGCCCGGCTCGGTCGCGCAGGTGCGCGAATGCGCGGCGCAGCTCACGCGCATCGCCAAGCAATCCGGCACCGCGATCATCATGGTCGGCCACGTCACGAAGGAAGGGGCGCTCGCTGGGCCGCGCGTGCTCGAGCACATCGTCGATACCGTCCTGTACTTCGAGGGCGATACCCATTCGGCCTACCGGCTGGTGCGCGCGTTCAAGAACCGCTTCGGCGCGGTCAACGAACTGGGCGTGTTCGCGATGACCGAGCGCGGCCTGCGCGGCGTGTCGAATCCGTCGGCGCTGTTCCTGTCGCAGCACGAAGAGGTGGTGCCCGGCTCGTGCGTGCTGGTCACGCAGGAGGGCTCGCGGCCGCTGCTGGTCGAGGTGCAGGCGCTGGTCGACACGGCCAACGTGCCGAATCCGCGCCGGCTCGCGGTGGGCCTCGAACAGAACCGGCTCGCCATGCTGCTGGCCGTGCTGCACCGTCATGCCGGCATCGCCTGCTTCGATCAGGACGTGTTCCTGAACGCGGTGGGGGGCGTCAAGATTACCGAACCGGCCGCCGACCTCGCGGTGCTGCTGGCGATCCATTCGTCGATGCGTAACAAAGCGTTGCCGAAAGGGCTGGTGGTGTTCGGGGAAGTGGGGCTGGCCGGCGAGATCCGGCCGTCGCCGCGCGGTCAGGAGCGGCTGCGCGAGGCGGCCAAGCTCGGTTTCACCACCGCGCTGATTCCCAAGGCCAATGCGCCCAAGCAGCCGATCGAGGGGCTCACCGTGATGGCGGTCGAGCGCATCGAGCAGGCGATCGATCGCGTGCGCGGCCTCGAATGAGGGCCAAGTTGGCCCGGTTGCACCGTAACTCCATGTAACGTTTCAAGGCGCGGCTGTAACTCGTCGCGCGGCGGTTTTCCCCTATGCTTGGCCGCAATGCGTCCCGCAGGTGTGAAAGGAAGGTCCCGCCTTGAAACAAGTCCAGCAAATCGTCGATCAGCGCCTCTACAATCTGCGCGGCTGCCGTGTTTCGGAGCCGATCCGGCCGCCGTTCGGCGGTGGCTGCCGGATCGTCGAGTGGGTCGATGACGAGGGGCGGATCGCGCGGCGCGTGGTGGCCGAGCATGTGACCGAAGCCGAGGTGGTGGAAACCATGCGCCGGCCGCTCGACGGGCGCCGTTATCTGATGCACGACGACGAGCAGATGCCGCGCGAGACGCTGCCGCGGCGCTGAACGGCCGCCGCGCTCGCCGATGCGCATCAGCCGATCTGTTCGAGCTGCTCCTGCAGATCGAGCCAGTCGATTTCGAGCGCTTCGAGCTTGGCGTTGACGTCGCCGAGCCTGCGGATCGCCTCCGTCAACTCGGTTTTCTTCTCGGCCGCATAGCTGCCCGAATCCGCCACGAAGGCGTCGAGCTGCGCCTTGTCGGCATTCAGCTTTTCCATCTCCTTCTCGATCTTCGCGACCTTCGCCTGCAGCGGCTTCTTGACCTGCGACAGGCGCTGCCGCGTTTCCGCTTCCTGACGTTTCTGATCCTTGCGGTTCGCCGCGCCGGCGCCGCTGTCGGCCGCCGCCGCGGCATCGCCGCGTGCGGCTGCGCGTTGTTCGGCGGCGTGTTGCAGGAGCCAGTCGCGATAGTCGTCGAGATCGCCGTCGAACGGCTGGATGCGATGCTTGGCAACCAGCATGAACTCGTCGGTGGTGGCGCGCAGCAGGTGCCGGTCGTGCGAGACGACGATCAGCGTGCCGTCGAACTGGGCGAGCGCCATCGTGAGCGCGTCGCGCGTTTCGAGGTCGAGGTGGTTGGTCGGTTCGTCGAGCAGCAGCAGGTTCGGCTTGAGCCAGATGATCAGCGCCAGCGCGAGCCGTGCCTTTTCGCCGCCCGAGAACGGTGCGATCGGCGACGAGGCCATGTCGCCCGAGAAGTTGAACCCGCCGAGGAAATCGCGCAGTTCCTGCTCGCGGGTGTCGGGCGCGAGGCGCGCCAGATGTGCGAGCGGCGAATCGTCGGGGCGCAGCGTTTCGAGCTGATGCTGGGCGAAATAGCCGATCGTCAGGCCCTTGCCGCCGCGCACGCCGCCGGCGAGCGGTTCGAGCGTGCCGGCCAGCGTCTTGATCAGCGTGGATTTGCCCTGGCCGTTGGCGCCGAGCAGGCCGATGCGCTGGCCGTTCTGGATCGACAGCGCGACGCGCTCGACGATCGGCAGCGCCGCGCCGTCCTCGCCGCGATAGCCGCACACCACGTCTTCCATCACGAGCATCGGGTTCGGTGCGGAATCGGGCGTGCGGAATTCGAAGCTGAACGCCGACGCGGCCTGCGTGGGCGCGAGCCGTTCCATCTTCTCCAGCGCCTTGACGCGGCTTTGCGCCTGCTTGGCCTTGGTGGCCTTGGCCTTGAAGCGATTGATGAAGCTCTGCAGGTGCTCGATGGTTTTCTGCTGCTTTTCGTAGGCGCTCTGCTGCAGCGCCATCTGCTGCGCGCGCAGCACTTCGAACTGCGAATAGTTGCCGCCGTAGCGCTTCACCTGGCGCGCTTCGAGATGCAGCGTGACGTTGCAGATCGCATCGAGGAATTCGCGATCGTGCGAGATCACGACGAGCGTGCCGGTGTAGCGGTGCAGCCAATCCTCGAGCCAGACGATCGCGTCGAGATCCAGGTGGTTGGTCGGTTCGTCGAGCAGCAGCAGGTCGGAACGGCACATCAGCGCCTGCGCGAGGTTCAGCCGCATGCGCCAGCCGCCCGAGAAATTCGCCACGCTTTCGCGCGTTTGCGCGAGCGTGAAGCCGAGCCCGAGCAGCAGCGCCTCGGCACGCGCCGGGGCCGTGTAGCCGTCGGCATCGGCGAACGCCACGTGCGCTTCCGCCTCGGCCGAGCCGTCGTGCGCGGCGGCGGCCGCGGCGATGCGCGCCTCGATGCGGCGCAGCACGGCGTCGCCGTCGAGCGTGTAATCGAGCGCGGTGCGATCGACGGCCGGGGTTTCCTGCGAGACGTGGGCGATCTGCCACGACGGCGGCATCGAAAAATCGCCGCCGTCGGCGTGCAAGTCGCCACGCAGCACCGAAAACAGCGTGGATTTGCCCGCGCCGTTCGCGCCGACGAGGCCGGCCTTTTCACCGGGGTTGAGCGCGAAGGTGGCGCCCTCGAACAGCGGCTTGGTGCCGCGCGCGAGACTGAACTGGTTGAAACGGATCACGACGGAAAGGGCAAGGGGAAACCGCCATTTTAAACCGGCGGCCCGGTGCGGGGCACTGTCCGTTCGGTCGACTCACGCGCCGCGGCGGTTTCGCATAGACTGCCGCGGTGGCATGCTGCATGCCAGAACCGATCCGCCGAACCTGTTTCCGGGAGAATCCAATGCCGACCGATACCGTTTATTCATTCACCGCGAAGGCGCTCGACGGTAGCGACGTGTCGCTCGGCGATTACCGCGACAAGGTGCTGCTGATCGTCAATACCGCGAGCGAATGCGGATTCACGCCGCAGTACGCGGGCCTGCAGGAGCTGTACACGCGCTACGGCAGCCGTGGCCTGGCCGTGCTCGGGTTTCCGTGCAACCAGTTCGGCAAGCAGGAGCCGGGCGATGCCGCGCAGATCGGCGCGTTCTGCGAGCAGCGTTTCGGCGTGAGTTTTCCGCTGTTCGAGAAGGTCGATGTCAAGGGCGACCAGGCCCATCCGCTGTTTCGCTGGCTGACCGACGAGGCGCCGGGCGTGCTGGGCCTGAAGGCGATCAAGTGGAATTTCACGAAATTCCTGATCGGCCGCGATGGCAAGGTGGTCAAGCGCTATGCGCCCACCACCAAGCCGGCGGACGTGGCGGCCGACATCGAGGCGCTGCTCTGAACCACGGGGGCGACGGTCAGAGGATCGGTGCGAACAGCCGGGCGACGTGCATCACCACGCGCCGCCACGCGCCCGCACGGTCGAGGTCGCTGAGTTCGACTTCGTCGGCCAGCGCGAAATCCTGTTCGAGCATGGCGTCGACATCCGCGGCGAAGCTGGCGTCGACCGTCAACACCATGATCTCGAAATTCAGGCGGAACGAGCGGTTGTCGAGGTTCGCACTGCCGATGGCGGCCGCCGCGTCGTCGATCAGCACCACCTTCTGGTGCAGGAAGCCGGGCCGGTAGCGGAAGATCCGCACGCCGGCGTCCACCAGATCGCGTGCATACAGTTTCGAGGCCTCGAACACCACATAGTGGTCGCGCCGGCTCGGAATCAGGATCCGCACGTCCACGCCGCGCATCACGGCCAGCTTCAGGGCCGAGATCACGGCCTCGTCGGGCACCAGATAGGGCGTGGTGATCCATACGCGCTCGCGCGCCGCGTGGATCGCCTCGACGAAGAACAACGAGCCGGTTTCCTGCTTGTCGGCCGGGCCCATCGGCACGACCAGGCAATGCATGTCCTCGTCGCCCACGGGCGGTTGCGCGGGGGCGCTCGCCGGCAGCGATTGCGTGGCCCAGTGCCAATCCTCGGCGAACACATACTGCACGTTGGCCACCACCGGCCCGCGCAGTTCGATGTGCGTGTCGCGCCACGGCGAGAGTTTCGGGTTGCCGCCGAGGTATTCCACGCCCACGTTGTGGCCGCCCACGAACGCGCGCTCGCCGTCCACCACCACGATCTTGCGGTGGTTGCGGAAGTTGAGCTGGAAACGATTCACGAAACGCTTGTTGGTGGCGAACGTATGCACGTCCACGCCGCCCGCGCGCAAGGCGTTCACGTAGCTGTGCGGCAGGTCGAAGCTGCCGATGCTGTCGTACAGCAGGTAGCAGCGCACGCCGCGCGCGGCGCAGGCCAGCAGCGCGTCGCGCAGCATCTGGCCGAGCGCATCGTCGCGCACGATGAAGAACTGCACGATCGCGTAGTGGCGCGCGCCCTCGATCGCCGACAGGATCGCCGAAAACGTGGCTTCGCCGTTCACCAGCAGCCGCACGGCGTTGCCGCCCACGAACGGCATTCCGCCGAGTTGCGTCAGCGCGCGCACCGGCGAGGCGCCGAGCGTGTCGCTGGGCACGCCGAGCGAGCTGCCGTGCGTGTCCCAGCTTGCCGGGCGCGAGCGCGTGCGCAGCGCGGCCGTTTCGGTGCGGCGCGCATCCACGTAGCCCGAGAACTTGCTGCGGCCGAGGAACAGGTAGGGAATCAGCGTGAGATAGGGCATCGCCGTCAGCGAAACCGCCCAGGCGATCGCGCCCTGCGAGGTGCGGGTGTTGAGGATCGCGTGGCACGCGGCGATCAGCCCGAGGATATGGGCGAGCGCGACGAGGGTGCCGAGATGAAGCCAGTCGAGATGCATCGTTGCGTGAGGTTCCGGGCGGTTCGTGGCGGAAGCGGCGTCGGGCGGCCGGCGCGTGAAACGCCGGGCCGCTTGCCGCATCTTAGCGAACCGCGCGGCTCGATGCACAACGGAGGGCCGGATCCGCGCATGTGGCGGCGAACCCGGCCGGATTCGCGGCGGTTTTCACCGCCGCTTCAGCGCACGCTCAGGCCGAGTAGGGCAGGTCGGCGGCGTGGATCAGGAACACGCTGTCGTCGCCGGCGCTGGTCGGCAGCCAGATCAGGTCGAGCCCGCCGAACGCCGCTTCGACGTTGTGTCGCTCGTTGCCGATTTCGACCACGAGCACGCCGTCGTCCTTGAGCCATTTCTTCGCGTCGCGCAGCAGGCGGCGCACGATGTCCATGCCGTCCTCGCCGCCGGCCAGCGCCATTTCGGGCTCGTGGCGGTATTCGTCGGGCAGCGCGGCCATCGATTCGGCGTTCACGTACGGCGGATTGCTGAGGATCACGTCGTAGCGCAGGTCGGGATTGTCGAGGCGCTCGGTCGGCAGCGGCGCGTAAAGATCGCCGTGATGCAGCGCGATGCGGTGGTCGAGGCCGTAGTCGGTCACATTGATCTCGGCCACTTCGAGCGCGTCGTCGGACAGATCCACCGCGTCGATGTCGGCGTTCGGGAACGCTTCGGCGGCCAGGATCGCGAGGCAGCCCGAGCCGGTGCACAGTTCGAGCACCGCGCCCACGTGTTCCGGGTCGGCCACGTACGGTTGCAGCCCGTCGTCGAGCAACTCGCCGATGAACGAGCGCGGCACGATCACGCGTTCGTCGACATAGAAGCGGTGGCCGTGCATCCACGCCTCGTTGGTCAGGTAGGCGGCCGGCAGCCGTTCGGTGGCGCGCCGCTCGACGCGTTGCAGCACCGCGTCGATTTCGTCGGGCAGCAGGCGCGCGTCGAGGAACGGTTCGAGCGTGTCGATCGGCAGGTGCAGCGTATGCAGCACCAGGTAGACCGCCTCGTCGTAGGCGTTGTCCGAGCCATGGCCGAACGACAGTTGTTCGGCCGAGAAGCGCGACACCGCATGGCGGATCAGGTCGCGGATCGTCTTGAAGGTGGTGGCGGGCGTGGCGGAAGAGGTCATGGCAGGCTCCGTTGCGTCAGGCGATCAGTTGTTCGAGCACGCGGCGGTAGACGTTCTTCAGCGGGTCGATGAAGCGCAGCTCGATATGCTCGTCGATCTTGTGGATCGAACCGTTGGGCGGGCCGAATTCGATGACCTGCGGGCAGATGCGCGCGATGAAGCGGCCGTCCGAGGTGCCGCCGGTGGTCGACAGTTCGGTGGCGAGGCCGGTTTCGTCGCGGATCGCGTTTTCGAGCGCCGTGGACAATTCGCCGCGCGGCGTCAGGAACGGATGGCCGCTGATCGACCACTTCAGTTCGTACTCGAAGCCGTGCTTGTCGAGGATCGCATGGACGCGCGACTGCAGGCCTTCGACCGTGCTGGCCGTCGAGAAGCGGAAGTTGAACAGCAGCGTGACGTGGCCCGGGATCACGTTGGTCGCGCCGGTGCCGCCGTGCAGGTTCGACACCTGCCAGGTGGTGGGCGGGAAGTATTCGTTGCCGTCGTCCCAGCGCTCGGCGGCCAGTTCCGCGAGCGCGGGCGCGAGCAGGTGGATCGGATTCTTCGCGAGGTGCGGGTAGGCGATATGGCCCTGCACGCCCTTCACGACGAGTTCGCCCGACATCGAGCCGCGCCGGCCGTTCTTGACCACGTCGCCGAGCAGCGTGGTGGAGGTCGGTTCGCCGACGATGCAGTAGTCGAGCCGTTCGCCGCGTGCGTTCAGCGCCTCGCACACCTTGACGGTGCCGTCGGTTGCCGGGCCTTCCTCGTCGCTCGTGATCAGCATCGCGATCGAGCCGCGATGGCCCGGGTGGGCGGCCACGAATTCCTCGCTCGCCACCACGAAGCCGGCCAGCGACGTCTTCATGTCGGCGGCGCCGCGGCCGTACAGCTTGCCGTCGCGATGGGCCGGGATGAACGGCGGCGACGTCCACTGTTCGAGCGGGCCGGTGGGCACCACATCGGTGTGGCCCGCGAACGCGAGCAGCTTGCCGTCGCGGCCGTCGGCGCCGCGCTTGACGGCCCACAGGTTCGTCACGCCGTTCGAGGCGATCGTCTCGCACGCGAAGCCGATCGCCGAGAGGCGCTCGATCATGATCTGCTGGCAGTGCTGATCGTCGGGCGTCACGGACGGGCGCGCGATCAGTTGTTCGGTAAGGGCAAGGGTGGCGGACATGGTTCGGACCACTTTCGATGAAAAATGCCGGCGCGACGGCCGGCAGGTCAGGGTGGTGCGCCGGCCCGGCCGAAACCGGGGCGGCGCGCCGTTCGCGCGAAGCGTCTCGCGCGCGGGGTCAGGCCGCGAACAGCGCCGCGTATTGATCGGACACGAAGCCGACCGATTTGACGCGGCCGTCGACGACCAGCACCGGACGCTTGATGACGGAGGGTTTCTCCAGCATCAGCGCGATCGCGCCGGCTTCGCTGTCGGCCGAGGCCTTGACGTCGTCGGGCAGCCCGCGCCAGGTGGTGCCGCGGCGGTTGACGAGCACGTCCAGCGGCACGTCCTTCAACCAGCCCTTCACGATGGCGGCGGTGAGGCCGGCCTTCTTGAAATCGTGGAAGTCGAACGCCACACCGTGCTCGTCGAGCCACACGCGCGCTTTCTTCACGGTGTCGCAGTTCGGGATGCCGTAGACGACGGTGGACATCAGTCGCCTCGCAGCAGTTCGTTCAGACCGACCTTGGCGCGCGTCTTGGCGTCGACCTTCTTGACAATCACGGCGCAGTACAGGCTGTGCGAGCCGTCCTTCGACGGCAGGTTGCCCGCCACCACGACCGAGCCGGCCGGGATGCGGCCGTAGCTGATTTCGCCGGTTTCGCGATCGTAGATCTTGGTGCTCTGGCCCAGGTACACGCCCATCGAGATCACCGAGTTTTCCTCGACGATCACGCCTTCGACCACTTCCGAGCGCGCGCCGATGAAGCAGTTGTCTTCGATGATGACCGGGTTGGCCTGCAGCGGCTCCAGCACGCCGCCGATGCCCACGCCGCCCGACAGGTGGACGTTCTTGCCGATCTGCGCGCACGAACCGACCGTCGCCCAGGTGTCGACCATCGTGCCTTCGTCGACGTAGGCGCCGATGTTGGTGTACGACGGCATCAGCACGACGTTCTTCGCGATGAACGAGCCGCGGCGCGCGACGGCCGGCGGCACCACGCGGAAGCCGCCCGCGGCGAAATCTTCGGCCGTGTAGTTCGCGAACTTCGACGGCACCTTGTCGTAGAACTGCGAGAAGCCGCCAGCCGGCATCGGCGCGTTGTCTTCCAGGCGGAACGACAGCAGCACGGCCTTCTTCAGCCATTGATGGACGATCCAGTCGCCGTTCTGCTTTTCGGCGACGCGCAGGGCGCCCTTGTCGAGCTGCTCGATCGCGTGCGCGACGGCTTCGCGGACTTCGGCGGGGGCGGCCTTCGGCGACAGTTCGGCGCGGTTTTCCCACGCGGTATCGATGATTTGCTGAAGTTGTTGCGACATGTTGGTTGCTTCGCTGGAAGTGGGAAGAAGGATGAAAACGGGAGCGGGCCGGGCGGGCTCAGGCGGCGAGGCCGCGGCAGAAATCGACGATGCGCTGCGCGCCCTCGACGCATTCGGCCACGCCGGCCACGAGCGCGATCCGCACGAAATCGCGGCCCGGATTCGTGCCGTGCGCATCGCGCGCGAGGTACGAGCCGGGCAGAACCGTCACATTATAGTCGGCGTACAGGCGGCGGGCGAACTCGGTGTCGGACAGGCCGGTGCGCGCCACGTTGGCCCACAGGTAGAACGCGGCGTCCGGCAGCGCGACGTCGAGCACCTCGGCCAGCATCGGCGTGACGGTGTTGAACTTCTGCGCGTACAGCGTGCGGTTTTCGCGCACGTGCGCCTCGTCGCCCCAGGCCACGATGCTGGCTTTCTGCCAGACCGGCGAGAGCGCCGCGCCGTGATAGGTGCGGTACAGCAGGAAGCGCTTGAGGATCGCCGCATCGCCGGCCACGAAGCCCGAACGCATGCCCGGTACGTTCGAACGCTTGGACAGGCTCGACAGCATCACGAGCCGATCGAAGCCGCGCCCGAGGCGGCGCGCCGCGTCGAGGCCGCCGAGCGGCGGGTTCGCTTCGTCGAAATAGATTTCCGAATAGCACTCGTCGGAGGCGATCACGAAGCCGTGGCGGTCGGACAGCGCGAACAGCTCGCGCCAGTCGTCGAGCGTCAGCACGGCGCCGGTCGGGTTGCCGGGCGAGCAGACGAACAGCAACTGGGTGCGCGCCCAGACGTCTTCCGGCACCTGCGAATAGTCGGGCGCGAAGTTGCGCGCCGGATCGCTGTTGACGAAATAGGGTTCGGCACCGGCCAGCAACGCCGCGCCTTCGTAGATTTGATAGAACGGATTCGGACAGAGTACGATCGCGTTCTTGCCGTCGGCGCGCGGCGTGGCGTCGAGCACGGCCTGCGCCAGCGAGAACAGCGCCTCGCGCGAGCCCGACACGGGCAGCACTTCGCTGGCCGCATCGATCGCCGCCAGGCCGTAGCGCTGCTCGACCCAGCGCGCGATCGCGGCGCGCAGCGCGTCCGAGCCTGCCGTCGCCGGATACGAGGCCAGCCCGTCCAGCGAATTGGCCACCGCGTCGCGGATCAGCACCGGCGTCGGATGTTTCGGCTCGCCGATGCCGAAGCTGATCGGTGCGAGCGCGTCGGACGGTTTGACGTCCTTGAACAGTGCGCGGAGCTTTTCGAACGGGTAGGGCTGGAGCGTGTCGAGTCGTGGATTCACGGGCTTGGGGCGTCGGGGCGGTTGAGGTCCGTCGGGCGGGACCGGATCGGATCGGCTGCGGCGGCGCGGCGGCCGGAGGCGCCGCAGGTGCGCACCCGGTGCGCGCCGCGAGCCGCCGATTATAGCGTGCCGCCCGCCAGGGGCGGGAGCGCGGCTTGCCGGACGGGCTGCGGCGCGCATCGTGAACGGCGCAGGAACACGGCGAAAACAGGGCATGAACGGCTGGCGAGCAGCCGCCGAAACGGCGAGCACGCCGTCATGCATCGACAGGAACTATCGGACATACGGACATGATGGGCAATCAACGTACGGCGCTGCCGACGCTGGCGATTCTGGTGGGGGCCTCGGTCTGGGGGCTGATCTGGTATCCGCTGCGGATCGTGGCCGGGCTCGGCCTGACGGGCACCGCGGCCAGCGCGCTGACGAGCCTGTGCGCATGCGGATTCGTCGTGATCTGGCGCCGCCGTTCGTTGCGCACGCTGCGCTGGCATTGGGCGCTGCCGGCGCTCGGCGTGGCGGCCGGCGTGACCAACCTCGGCTTCGTGTGGGGCACGATCCACGGCGAAGTGCTGCGCGTGATGCTGCTGTTCTATCTGACCCCGGCCTGGACCGCGATCTACGCCCATTTCCTGCTGCGCGACCGGCTCAGTTGGGCCGGCGCCGGCGTGGCGGCGCTGTCGATCGCCGGCGCGATGCTGATGCTGTGGTCGCCGCGCCTCGGGCTGCCGCTGCCGTCGAATCCGGCCGAATGGGCCGGACTCGCCGCGGGCCTCGCGTTCGCGATGAGCAACGTGCTGGTGGTGCGGCTCTCGCGCGATCTGCCCGATCTGAAGCCCGAAATGCGCACGGCCACGCTGTTCGCGGGCGGCGCGGCGTTCGGCATCGTGGCCAGCTTCGCCGAAGGCCTGCCCGCCGTGCCCGCGCCGCATGCGCTGGGGCTGGCGCTGCTGATCGCGGCCGCGATCGGCGTGACGATGGCGCTCAACAACCTGCTGGTGCAATACGGGCTGTCGCGCGTGCCGGCCAACCGGGCCTCGGTCATCATGCTGTTCGAAATCGTCGTGACGGCGCTGTCGGCCTGGGCGTTCGCCGGCGAATTGCCCGGGGCGCGCGAGTGGGCGGGCGGTGCCTGCATCATCGTCGCCTCGCTGCTGTCGAGCCGCGTCCACAAGGCCTCGGCCCCGGACCCGGATCCCCGGGACGACGCCCCCGCGATGGTATGATGGTTCCGCTTCACGGGGCCGGCCGCGCGACGGTCCGGTCCCGTTGTCCGAATTTCGGGACGGGTGGCGCCTGCAGTGCGCCGCCGGTTGCCGTCCGTTTCAATCCCTATTCCATACCGATACCGACGTGCGACTGAGCTCGATCAAACTCGCAGGCTTCAAATCCTTCGTCGATCCCACGCATTTCCAGGTTCCGGGCCAGCTCGTCGGCGTGGTCGGCCCGAACGGTTGCGGCAAATCCAACATCATCGATGCCGTGCGCTGGGTGCTCGGCGAATCGCGCGCCTCCGAGCTGCGCGGCGAATCGATGCAGGACGTGATCTTCAACGGCTCCACCACGCGCAAGCCCGGCAGCCGGGCCAGCGTCGAGCTGATCTTCGATAACTCCGACGGCCGCGCGGCCGGCCAGTGGGGCCAGTACGGCGAAATCGCCGTCAAGCGCGTGCTGACGCGCGACGGCACCTCCAGCTACTACATCAACAACCTGCCGGCGCGCCGCCGCGACATCCAGGACATCTTCCTCGGCACCGGCCTCGGCCCGCGCGCCTACGCGATCATCGGGCAGGGCATGATCGCGCGGATCATCGAGGCGAAGCCCGAAGAGCTGCGCGTGTTCCTGGAAGAAGCCGCCGGCGTGTCGAAGTACAAGGAGCGCCGCCGCGAAACCGAGAACCGCCTGCACGACACGCGCGAGAACCTGACGCGCGTCGAGGACATCGTCCGCGAACTCGGCGCGAACCTCGAAAAGCTCGAGGCGCAGGCCGTGGTCGCCACGCGCTACAAGGCACTGCTCGCCGACGGCGAGGAAAAGCAGCGCCTGCTGTGGCTGCTGCGCAAGAGCGAAGCGCAGGGCGAGCAGCAGAAGCAGCAGCGCGCGATCGAACAGGCGCAGATCGACCTCGAAGCGCAAACGGCCAAGCTGCGCGAGGTCGAGGCGCAGCTCGAAACGCTGCGCGTCGCCAACTATGCGGCCAGCGATGCGATGCAGGGCGCGCAGGGTGCGCTCTACGAGGCCAACGCCGAAGTCAGCCGGCTCGAAGCCGAGATCAAGTTCATCGTCGAATCGCGCAATCGCGTGCAGGCGCAGATCGCCGCGCTGACGGCGCAGCGCGAGCAATGGCAGGCGCAAACGCAGAAGGCCCAGGACGACCTGGAGGAAGCCGAGGAAGCGCGCGCGATGGCCGACGAGAAGGCCGCGATGGCCGAGGACGACGCGGCTGCCAAGCACGATGCGCTGCCCGCGCTCGAAGCGCGCTGGCGCGACGCGCAGGCCCAGCTCAACGACGAGCGCGGCCGCATCTCGCAAACGGAGCAGGCGCTCAAGCTGGAGGCCGCGCACCAGCGCAACGCCGACCAGCAACTGATGCAGCTGCAGCAGCGCCACGAGCGCCTGAAATCCGAGGCCGGCGGCCTCGACGCGCCCGACGAGGCGCAGCTCGAGGAACTGCGCATGCAGCTCGCCGAGCAGGAAGAGGTGCTGCACGAAGCGCAGGCGCGCCTGAGCGACGCGCAGGAAACGCTGCCGCGTCTCGACGCCGAACGCCGCGCCGCGCAGGAGCGCGTGCAGTCCGAAAGCGCGCAGATCCACCAGCTCGAAGCGCGCCTGGCCGCGCTCAAGCAGCTTCAGGAAAACGTCCAGACCGAAGGCAAGATCCAGCCGTGGCTCGACAAGCACGAGCTCGGCGCGCTGCCGCGTCTCTGGAAGAAGCTGCACGTCGAACCGGGCTGGGAAAACGCGCTCGAGGCGGTGCTGCGCGAGCGCCTCGCCGCGCTCGAAATCTCGAATCTCGACTGGGTCAAGGCGTTCGCGACCGACGCGCCGCCGGCCAAGCTCGCGTTCTTTTCGCCGCCCGCCGCCGGCGAGCCGCTCGCGGCGCCGGCCGGCTTGCGCCCGGTGCTGTCGCTGCTGCGCATCGACGATGCGGGCCTGCGCGCCGTGCTCAACGATTGGCTCGGCACGGTGTATGTCGCCGACGACATCGGCCAGGCGCTCGCCACGCGTGCGCAACTGCCGGCAGGCGGCGCGTACGTGGTCAAGGCCGGTCATATCGTGACGCGTGCCGGCGTGCAGTTGTACGCCGCCGATTCCGAGCAGGCCGGGATGCTGGCGCGCCAGCAGGAAATCGAGAATCTCGGCCGCCAGGTGCGCGCCCAGGCGCTGCTGGCCGACGAGGCCAAGACGGCGGCGGTGCGCGCCGATGCGGCGCATACGCAGGCCGCGCAGGCGCTCGGCGACGTGCGCGCGCAGGCCGAACGCGCCACCCAGCGCGTCCACGCCTTGCAGATGGACGTGCTGAAGCTCGCGCAGGCGCACGAGCGTTATACGCAGCGCAGCACGCAGATCCGCGAGGAACTCGAGGAAATCGGCGCGCAGATCGAGGAGCAGCGCGCGCTGCGCGCGGAATCCGAAGCGAACTTCGAGCGCTACGACGGCGAACTGGCCGAATTGCAGGCGAAGTTCGAGGACAATCAGCTCGCGTTCGAGGCGCTCGACGCGTCGCTGTCCGACGCCCGTCAGCACGCGCGCGATCTCGAGCGCGCGGCCAACGATGCCCGCTTCGCCGCGCGCAACTCGGCGAACCGCATCGACGAGCTCAAGCGCACGATCCAGGTCGCGCACGACCAGATCGAACGCGTGGCCGGCTCGCTGGAAGACGCCCGCGCCGAACTCGAAACCATCAACGAGCAGACGGCCCACACGGGGTTGCAGGACGCGCTCGATATCCGCTCGGTCAAGGAGCAGGCGCTGTCGGCCGCGCGTATCGAGCTCGACGACCTGACCGCCAAGCTGCGCGCCGCCGACGAGCAGCGCCTGGTTGCCGAGCGCTCGCTGCAGCCGCTGCGCGACCGCATCACCGAGCTGCAGTTGAAGGAGCAGGCCGCGCGCCTGTCGTCCGAGCAGTTCGGCGAGCAACTGGCCGAGGCCGGCGTGGACGAAGCCGCGCTGCTGCCGAAGCTCACGCCCGATCTGAAACCGTCCTATCTGCAGGGCGAGGTCACGCGCATCAACAACGCGATCACGGCGCTCGGCCCGGTCAACATGGCGGCGCTCGAGGAACTGGCGGCCGCGAGCGAGCGCAAGGTGTTCCTCGACGCGCAATCGGCCGACCTGCTGGCGGCGATCACGACGCTGGAAGACGCGATCCACAAGATCGACCAGGAAACGCGCACGCTGCTGCAAGGCACGTTCGACGAGGTCAATCACCACTTCAGCGATCTGTTCCCGAGGCTGTTCGGCGGCGGCCAGGCCAAGCTGATCATGACCGGCGACGAAATTCTCGACGCCGGCGTGCAGGTGATGGCGCAGCCGCCGGGCAAGAAGAACGCGACGATTCACCTGCTGTCGGGCGGCGAGAAGGCGCTGACCGCCACCGCGCTGGTGTTCGCGATGTTCCAGCTCAATCCGGCGCCGTTCTGTCTGCTCGACGAAGTCGATGCGCCGCTCGACGACGCCAACACCGAGCGCTTCGCGAACCTGGTGCGTGCGATGTCCGACAAAACGCAGTTCCTGTTCATCTCGCACAACAAGATCGCGATGGAAATGGCGCAGCAACTGATCGGCGTGACGATGCAGGAGCAGGGCGTGTCGCGGATCGTGGCCGTCGACATGGAAACCGCGGCCGGTTTTGCCCAGAATATTGGTTGATCGCGCGCGCCGCCTCGCCGTGGCGCGCCGGAAAAAGAATTCCTGATGGAGCATGCATGGACGAGTTGACACTCGGGTTGGTAGGCGCAGGCGTGGTGGTGGTCGCCGGCATGGCGACGTACAACGCGCTGCAGGCCGCGAAAGTGCGCCGCAAGATGCCGCGGCCGATGCCGTCTGAAGCGGCCGATACGCTGGCGCGCCAGGAGCGCGACGACGACGCGCCGTTCATCGAACCGGTGCGTCAGCCGTCGGCGCGCCGCGACACGGCGCCGGCCGCACCCGCCGCGGCG
>NZ_JAAGPF010000127.1 GCF_017104645.1 Burkholderia sp. Ac-20379 | reverse complement strand
CGGGCAGCGTGGCGATCGAGCCGCCGTCGCGCACCGTGTGCGGCAGCGTCAGCGCGGGTGTTGCGTGGGTGTCGCCGGCCAGCCGTTCGGCCAGCCGCCGCCAGGCCGAGCGCCCGATCTCGCGGTTCGGCGAAGCGACGCTCGCCAGCGACGGCGCGAGCAGTTCGCCGATCGCGAGGCCGTCGAAGCCGAGCACCGAGAAATCGTCCGGCACGCTGAAGTGCGCGCCGCGCAGGCCGCGCATCACCACCATCGCGAGCAGGTCGTTGCTGCAGAAAATGGCGGTCGGACGCGTGGCGTCCGAGGTCAGGTGCGCGAGCACCGCGTCGGGCAGCAGCGGCGCGTTGAAATCGACTTCGAGCACCGGCAGCGGCTCCAGGCCGTGATCGGCGAGCGCCTGCGTGTAGCCGAGATGGCGCTGCTTGGCGCGATCCGACGCCGACAGCGAGCCCGCCAGCATCAGCACGCGCCGATGGCCGCGCGCGATCAGCCGGCTCACGCCGTCGTAGGCTGCGAGGCGGTTGTCCACCGACACCGACGGGCGGTGCGGCGTGTCGTTGTGCATCAGCACGTAGAGCTGGCCGTCCGCGTCGAGCGCATCGAGCAGCGGGTGCGCGTGCGCGTCCGCGACCGTCAGGATCAGTCCTTCGACGCGCTGCGAGCGCAGCGTTTCGATGGCGTGCCGCTCGCGCGCCGTGTCATACTCCGTGCTCATCACGATCAGCTTGAAGCCGGCCTGCGAGGCGAGTTCGTCGAGCCCTTGCAGGCACTCCGCGAACACCGGGTTCGCGAGCGTCGGCAACATCACCCCCACCAATTGCGTGCGTTCGCTGCGCAACTGGCGGCCCAGCGGGTTCGGGCGGAACTGCAGCGTGTCGATCGCCGCACGGATGGTCGCCAGCGTGCCGGGGCTCACGGTGTGCGGCGCATTGATCGCGCGCGATACCGTCGCGATCGAAAAGCCGGACAGGGCTGCCACATCCTTGATGGTCGAAGTCATGAAATCTCGCGGATGTAAACGTTTACATTGCCGATTATCGGCAGCGATTGTGACGCTTCCGTGAATGCCGGCCGATCGTGGCGCGCTGTTGTTTTTGCGCTGCACAATGAATGGCCGGCAAGCGCCGCGAAGTCGTGCCTGACCAGTGGTAGAATGCGCTCCGCCCTTTCAGCCGGGGTGATGAAATTGGTAGACATAGCGGACTTAAATGATTGAGTGCCCGGTCGGAAACGGCTGGTGCAGAACCCTTCAAATTCGGTGAAACCCCTGGTGCGCAACGGTGTGCCGAGGCAACGCCGAGCCAAGCCCGATTGTCGTGTGTGTCGCATGCGCGGCGTTCGGGAAGGTGTAGAGACTAGACGGGGGGCGCCTACGGTCACGCGTGCGGGTTGCGCGCGCAGACACGGCGAAGGCATAGTCCAGCGCACGAACGGCCACGTCAAGCGTAGCCGGCTTCGAAAGAAGCAGTGTGACGAAAATCCGCCGCCTTTAGTGGCTTGCCGGTTCGAGTCCGGTCCCCGGCACCAGAGTGCAGTTCGACGTACGCCAGAAATGGCTGGAAACCCGTGATAGCGCAAGGCTTCACGGGTTTTTTTGTTGCGGCGACGGCCGGTGCTGTCCGTGTGAGACAGACATCGCTATCCGCAAGGCGATCCCGCGCGAGAAGTCCCATCGCCTCACTGACAGCGGAGGGATGTATCTTGAGATTCCCCAGCGGGTGGCAAGTACTGGCGGCTGAAGTATCGGTTTGCGTAGAAAGAGAGCTGTCACCTGTAGAGGTTGAGCGGCGCTACGCGCTAAACGGCTCGTGGGTGTCGATGAGCCTCTGGTCGATCCTGTGCGGCTAGTCCGCAAGTCCCTCCGGACTGGAAAATTCTTCGGTCCCGTTCTCGATGGCCATTCGTGTTCGGCGCACTTCGTTGTCGCTCCAGTGGGTTTCACGCAATTCGGTTCTAACCTTGTCCTTTAAGGTTTCCAGATTTTCCGAAGTCTCAATTGCGTTTAAAATAATTGAAATTACTTTGCTCGAGGCACTTGTTTCTCTCTCGAGGCGTAAAAACGTATTCGCAATTTTTTCGGGGAGTTCGGTGAGTGAAGCTTTTTTCCATGAGTCCAAGATTCGATTTTCATCTTCTATTTCGCGAGTGGCGAACTCAACGGATCGATTGTAAGTGAGGTCAAGCGTTGAACGAGTTCGTCGAAAATCATCTTCTTTTTTGCTTTGAAGCCATTCCAATGTCGATGAATTTTTCGGGTCTTCGACATATTCGCTGAGCGCCTTTATAGCCCAGGGTGGGCATGTGCGACTGCTGGGCTTGTCTACGTCAATGATCCAGGATTGCACGGATCTGTTCGATACTTTCTTTCCCGAAACATTCGAAATGGCAACCGCGACTCGGTCACACTCTCCGAAAAATTTGTCGCGAACTATCGAGCTCAATTTATCTCGACGTATTTGATGCTGCCAATGATCCCAAAGATCGTTTTTCAGATGCAGAAGTGCTTCACTGCTCCATCGGTTGTCATTGCGTCCGATTGGCGCGATGTCTATGTCGTCTATCCCTTTGACGCGGTTCGATCGATACTTAATAGAGAACTTGGTTCCCGATTCAAGATGTTCGGCGGTGTCCGACCAAAGTTTGCTTTTCCAGTTCACGGTTCTCTCCTCGCAGGATGTTGCGCACATTGTGCGCGCACAATGTGCGCGATGGCAAGGTGATTTTGCGGGGCCGCTGGAGAGACGACTTCATGTCCGGCGGGAACGCTGTACCGTGGGCAGTACTGCAAAGAGGTTGCGGGTCGCTTCGAGGGAATTTGGTGCCATCGAGCCGGAATTGCGCCGAGACGTGGGGCACATTTTAGGGAATCCGATATTTTTAATTTTCTAGACCAGAAATGGCTGGAAACCCGTGATAGCGCAAGGCTTCACGGGTTTTTTTGTTGGGGCGGCATGGTTTGGCCATGCGAGGTCAGCGCAACCGTATCGCCAACTCCCCCCACATCCTCGCAAGCCCGCCGACAGCCCATTGACAGCTTTCCTGTCGCAAATCAATAATGAGAATTGTTCTCAATTAAGGGCGATCCTCGCTCCTTGCCGATCGTGACAGGCTTGCCCCGCGACGCCGCCCACTCCTCGCTGATCACCACGCTGGTCAAACACTACGACGACCTCGTCAATCACGTGCGCCGGCGCTTCGGCGATCGCACGTTCGCCACGGACGTGGTGCAGGATGTCTGCCTCCAGTTGCTGCAGCGGCCGCCGGAAGACGCGCGCATCCACACGCCGCTCGCGTTCCTGAGGCATTTGTCGATCCATCGCGCGATCGACCGTTGGCGCGGCGACGAAGCGCGTGCGGCCTCGGTCGACCTGACCGGGCTTGCTGCGCCCGACCTGCGCTCGGACGATGCCGACGGCGAGCAATGCCTGACCTACCAGCAAACGCTGGACGAATTGGGGCGGCGCATCGACGCGCTGCCAACCCGGTGCCGCGAAGTCTTCATCCTTCACAAGCTGCACGACCTGTCGCAAGACGAAGTGGCGGCCGAGTTGCGCATTTCCCGTAACATGGTGGCCAAACATCTTGCCCGTGCCATGGCCGCATTGGCGCCCGTCCTTCCTTCTCCGTCGCGAAATGCGGCGCCGAATCACGATGCAACCTGAGCCTTCCCACCGTACCGATTCCGCCGATGTGTCCGAGCGCGCGCCGGGCGACGTGCTCGGCGCACTGCGCGAGCGCTATCCGCTCGACGCCGTGCGTCGTCGCGTGGCGCGCCGGCGCGCGGCGAGGCGCACGCTGGGCGGCGCCGTGCTGTGCGCGGTGCTCGGCGCGACGGTCTGGCGCGTCGATCCGGCTTACCGCGTCGAGTCGTTTCAGACCGCGGTGGGGGAGCATCGCGATTGGCGGCTCGTAGACGGCACGCGCCTTGTGCTCGATACCGGATCGGCCGCCCGCGTCGAATGGCGGCTTGCCTCGCGGCGGCTGGAGATCGAGCGCGGCGCGGCCTATGTCGAGGTGGCCCACGAAGCCCTGCGCCCATTGCGCACGCAGGCCGGCCCGGTGGCGATCCGCGATATCGGCACCGCGTTCACGGTGCGCCGCGACGCGGCGCTCACGCGTGTCAGCGTGCAGAGCGGGGCGGTCGGCGTCGCGCTGGCCGGCCAGCCGGCTACGGAGCTGCGGCCGGGCCAGCAGGTCGAAGTGAATACCGCGGTCGAACGAATCGAGCCGGTGCAGGCGGCGGACGACGCCACGCCGGCCTGGGTCGGCGGACGCCTGCGGTTCGACGGCACGCCGCTGGCTGCGGCCGTGGCCGAGATGCAGCGCTACCGGGCCGCGCCGGTGCGCGTCGCGCCCGATGCCGCCGCGCTCAAGCTGTCGGGCCAGTTCGACAGCGCGCGCGTCGATACGCTGATCGCGCTGCTGCCGCATGTGCTGCCGGTGCGTATCGCGCACGAGGCCGGCGGCGCGGTGTCGATCGTCCACCGCTAAGCCGCTCGGCCGCCAACCCGCCAACCCGCCAACCCGCCAACCCGCCAACCCGCCAACCCGCCAACCCGGCAACCCGGCAACCCGGCAACCCGGCAACCCGGCAACCCGGCAACACCCGGCAACACCCGGCAACACCCCGCACCCATCCCCAAAAATATTTCCGCCACGACGTCAACAAACCCGTCCGCCCATTCGGCAACCCCTTTGAAACGTGTTCAACAATTCAACGAGGAGTGGCGGCAATGGGTTTCACGGGGCGTCGGGGGAGAGCGGTCGGGAGGTGGGCGTCGGTGGCGGTCGCAAGCAGTTGCGTCTCGGCCATCGCCTGGGGGCAGGGTGCGGCGCAAGGCTACGACATCCCAGCGCAGCGGCTCGATCGCGCGCTCAATGCGTTCGCGCGGCAGTCCGGCGCGCAGTTGCTGTTCGCGCCGTCGCTGGCCGAGCGCCATACCAGCCAGGCGGTGCAGGGGCCGATGACGCCGGCAGCCGCGCTGGCCCGCATGCTGTCGGGCACGGGCCTGCGCGCCAACGCCACCGGCGCGGACACCTTCACGATCGACGCCGCGCCGGCCGGCGCATCGCCAGGCGCGGCCGCGCCGGTGCCGGCTGCGGCGCTGGCCGCCATCGAGGTGTCGTCGGAGCGCACGCACAGCGATCTGGTGCGCCCGACGCGCCAGACCACCGTGATCGATCGCACCGAGCTGCAGCAGTTGCAGAGCGGTTCGAACAATCTCGCCACGGTGTTGAGCAAGGCCGTGCCGGGCTTCGCCGATTCCAGCCACACGATCACCGATTACGGCCAGACGCTGCGCGGCCGCAACGTACTGGTGCTGGTCGACGGCGTGCCGCTCAACACCAATCGCGATTCGGCGCGCAACCTCGCCAACATCGATCCGAACGACATCGAGAAGGTCGAGGTGCTGCGCGGCAGCAATGCGATCTACGGCAGCGGCGCGACGGGCGGCATCGTCTCGGTCACGACGCGGCCGGCCGGCGGCCCGCCGCGCGCCGAAACCACGTTCTCGATGGAAACACCGCTGTCGCATCTCGGCGGCGGCGGCTTGGGCGGCACGCTGCAACAGTTCTTCAGCGGCAGCCACGGGCCGATCGACTACGCGTTCAACGTCAGCGGCCAGCATGTGGGCAGTGCCTACGACGCGCGCGGCCATCGCATCGCGCCCGAGCCGAGCCAGGGCGATCTGTTCGATTCGGACATCTACAGCGTGGGCGGCAAGCTAGGCGCACGCATCGATGCGAACCAGCGGATCGTGTTCTCGCTGAGCCACTACGACGCCAAGCAGGATTCCCATTACGGCAGCGATCCGTCGGTCGCCAAACTGCCGGCCGGCACCGCCGTGGCCCGCCCGATCGACGGCCTGCAACTCGATGATCAGAACCGCATCCGCAACACCATCCTGAACCTCCAGTACGAGAACAAGGATGTGTACGGCAGCACGGTGTCGACGCAGTTCTACTACCGCAATTACTTCACGCGCTTCGCGCCGTTCGACGCGCGCGCCGTATCCACGCGCGGCAACAACATCGATCAGGTGATGCAGGATTCGACCGTGTTCGGCAGCCGCCTGACGATCACCACGCCGCTCGACAAGGCCAAGCGCACCAAACTGCTGTGGGGCGCCGATTTCAACCAGGAACGCAGCGACATGCCGGACGACATCTTCGCCCCGGGCGCCTACGACGCCAGCGGCGGGCTCGTCTACCAGAAGATAGGACGCCTGATGTATCTGCCGCCGCTGACCACGCGCAGCATCGGCGGCTTCGCGCAGTTGCAGCACAAATTCAACGATCGCTGGTCGGCCGAGGCCGGCGTGCGCTACGAACATGCGAGCGCGAGCTTCGACGATTTCACGCCGCTCTCGCAACTGCGCGCGGCGCGCCCGTATCGTGTGCCGGGCGGATCGAGCGGCTTCGGCTCGTGGCTGTTCAACGCGGGCCTGTCCTACGCGCCGGTGCCGGGGCAGACGGTGTACGGCTCGTTCAGCCAGGGCTTCCAGCTGCCCGATGTGGGCCTGCAACTGCGCAACGCCACGACCGGCTTCAATCTCGGCTCGTCGAGCCTCGAACCGGTCAAGACCAACAACTACGAACTCGGCTGGCGCGGCAACCTCGGCAATCAGGCCGACGGCACGCTCGCGCTGTTCTACACCACCTCCGAGCTCGGCGACGTGCAGAGCTTCAACAACGGCCTGATCCTCACGCGCACGGCCGAGCGGATCGCCGGCGTGGAAGCGAGTGTGGATTGGCTGTCCGAGAACGAGAAGTGGGGCGCGGGCGGCACCGCGACCTACCTGCAGGGCCGCGAGCGTCCGCAGGGCAGCGCCAGTTACCAGAACATGACCGGTTATCGGATTCCGCCGCTCAAGCTCACGGCCTATCTGGAATACCGGCCGAACTCGCGATGGAGCAACCGCCTGCAAGGCAGCTTCTTCGCGGCGCGCGACTACCGGCTCAACGACAAGGTCAGCTTCGGCCGCCTGAGCGTGGCGAGCTATTTCACGCTCGATGCGATGTCGAGCTGGCAGGTGACCAAGCAGGACAAGCTCAGCGTGGGCGTGGAGAACCTGCTGAACCGCTATTACCTGCCGCTCTACAGCCAGCTCATGCGCAACAGCAACAACACCAGCCGTTTGCCGGCGGCCGGCGCGGTATTGAGCGCCAGCTACACGCATCGCTGGTAAGCCGCGCCCGCCCGGGGCGGCGGGCGCGGCATGCCTCAGAACCGCGTGCGAATGCCCGAAGTCAGCTCGAGCTGGGTGGTGGCGCCGTAGCTCTGCGCGGCGCGGTAGCCGCCGTGCAGGCGCATGAAGTCGCCGGCCAGATACACCTCGGTGCGCTTCGACAGGTGATAGAAGATCGAGCCGTACAGCGTTTCCTTGAAGCCGCTGCCGGTGCCGTTGTCGAGGCTGAACTGGCCGAGGTTGGCGTCCGAGGTGTAGCCGTCGGCGGTGTACGCGGCGTTGTGGGTGCGCATCTGCTGATAGCCGATCTCGTAGTCGAGCAGGCCCTTCGGCGCGAGCCGCATCGACACCGTCCACGCATTGTCCTGACGCTGGCCCAGCGCGCCCTGGTTGCCGAGATAGCGGAAGTAGCCGCCGTTCACGCGCAGGATGTCGAACGTGTAGTTGCCGCCGAGCGAGAACGCCTGGTTCGCGTAGCCGTCGTGATTCACGTGGCTATAGAAGCCCGACACCGCGAACGGGCCGCCGTTGTAGCCGAGCGCCGCCTGCCAGGCCGAGTTCAGGCCGAAGCTGGTGCTGTTGGCGAACTGGTAGCCGGCCGCCGCGTAGAGGCCGTTGTCGAACAGCTTCTTCCACGCCACGCTGTTGCTGTAGCGCGTGCCGGTCGGGCCGGCCGCGTAGAAGATCATCTGCTTGAAGTTGTTCGAGTTGGTCCAGCCGCCTTCGCCGGTGCGCAGCGACGACGAGCCGTAGGCATCGCCGTAGATCGCCGACACGTCGCGCGCGATGGTGTTCTGGTAGCCGGCGGTGATCTGGCCGAAGGTCTTGTTGCGGATCCCCACCCAGGCGTCGCGGTCGAACAGTTGGCCCGGGTCTTCCATCTGGCCGTCGGCCACGCGGTATTCGCTTTCCAGCTGGAAGATGACCTTAGTGCCGTCGCCGATGTCCTCCGCGCCGCGCAGGCCCCAGCGGCTGCCGCTGAACCACGGTTCGCCGTTGCGGCCCATGCCGATCGCATGATCGCCCTTGGCGTTGGCGTGCGTCTGGTAGCTCGGCACGCTCAGGTCCAGCAGGCCGTACAACTGCACGTTCGATTGCGCGTGGGCGCCGGTGCCCGCGCAGGCGGCGGCCAGCACGGGCAGCGTCAGGTAATGTCGTTTCAAGCTCGTCTCCTCCGAATCGTTGGTCGTGACACGATGGTTCGCAGTCCAGAATGACTGGCTGCGTTGCGTATCGGGCCGCCGGGATGCCGGCTGACGCTATCGTAGGGAGGGCAATCCTTCGCGGCGCTTTCGCCGTGCCGCGCGCGGCGTTGGTGAAAACACCGAAGCGGGGGATCAGGCCGCCGCGTCGACGGGGCGCAGGATATAGCCGAGCCCGCGCAGCGTGACGATCTGCGCGAGCGAGCCGGCCAGATGCTTGCGCAGGCGGTGGATGTAGATGTCGATCGCGTCGGGGCTGGCCTCGTCCTCGAGGTCGTAGACGCTTTCCATCAGCCGCGCCTTCGAGACCGTGCGGCCCTGCTGCATCATCAGCGTCTCGAGGATCGCGTGCTCGCGCCGGCGCAGCGCGAGCGGCGCGTCGCCGCGCTGGAATTCGCGCGTGGCATGCACGTAGATCAGATCGCCGCACACCAGCCGCGGAATCCCGCCACCGCACTGGCGGCGGATCAGCGCACGGATCCGCGCCACCAGCTCGCGCGATTCGAACGGCTTGACCACGTAGTCGTCGGCGCCGGCGCTGAAGCAATCCACCTTGTCGTCGACCGAGCCGTGCGCGGTCAGCATCATCACCGGCACGGTGTCGCCGCGGCGCCGCACGCGCGCCAGCAGCTCCTTGCCGCTGATGCCGGGCAGGCGCATGTCGAGCAGGATCGCGTCGTAGTGCTGGGTGCGGATGATCGCGTCGGCGCGCTCGCCGTCGGGCGCGCAGTCGATCGCGAAATCCTCGCCGCGCAGCAGGTTCACCACCCAGTGCGCGAGTTCGGCATTGTCCTCGACGAGCAGCAGTTTCATGGTTCGGATCCTTCCGGGCGGCCCGGCGGGTTCATGGGGCGGATGGCGCGAAGGCGGGCAGGCGCACCGTCATCGCCACGCCGCGCTGGCGCGGCCCCTGGCCGAGCGCGACGCTGCCGCCATGCAGGCGCGTGATCTCGCGCACGATCGCGAGGCCGAGGCCGGTGCCCTCGCTGTCGTGCGCGACGCGGTAGAAGCGCGTGAAGACGTGCGGCCGCGCCTCGGCCGGAATGCCGGGGCCGTCGTCGATCACGTCGAGCCGGATCTCGGCACCGTCCCGGCGCGCGGCCACCGTCACGTGGCCGCCTTCCTGGGTGTAGCGCACGGCGTTGTCGACCAGGTTCATCAGCAGCGCGCCGAGCAGGCTTTCGCTGCCGGCCACGGCGAGATCGTCCTCGAGTTCCGCGCCCAGATCGATGCGGCGCCGCTCGGCCAGCACCACGGCGGCCTCCAGCACTCCGGCCACCACCGCGGCCACCTCCACCCGCGCGCGCGCCATCGCGGGCGGCGACGCCTCGGCGTGCGCGAGCAGCAGCAGCTTGTCGGTCACGTCGGCCATCCTGCGGCTGCTGCGCTGCATGCTGGTCAGCATCGCGTCCAGCGGCGCGTCGGCGGTGCCGTGCTGGCGCGCGCATTGAATCTGCGTGTCGATCACGGCGATCGGGGTGCGCAATTGATGGGCCGCATCGGCGATGAAGCGGCGTTGCGTGGCGGTGTGCTGCGCGAGCCGCGCGACGCACTGGTTGATCGCATCGACGATCGGCCGCAATTCGAACTGCAGGCGATCGACGCGGATCGGCTCGAGCTCCATCGGGCCGCGATCGGCCACGTCGTCCTTCAGACGCATCAGCGGACGCAGCTCGAAGGTCAGGCCGAGATAGACGAGCAGCATCGCGAACGCCAGCATCAGCGCGAGCCGGATCAGTTGCGGATGCCAGATCGCCGCCACCATCGCCTCGCGCGATTGCACGGTCTTGCCGACCACCACCGTGACGGTGCTGGTGCGGCCCGAATCGTAGAGCTGGCGATCGTAGGCCGCCGCGCGGATCGGCTTGCCGTCGAGCACGGTGTCGAACAGCATGGGCTGCGCGGCGTGGCCGGCCGGCACCGTCAGCGCGGGATTGCCGGCGAGGATCCGGCCGCGGTCGTCCACCACCAGGTAGAAGGCCTGATCGCCGGCCGGCGAATCGAACAGTTCGAGCGCGGCCGGCGGCACGTTGGCGACCACTCGGCCGTCCTCCCAGTCGACGTCCTCGCCGATCACGCGCGTGGAGGACACCAGCGCGCTGTCCTGCACGAGGTCGGCCGTGCTGCGCGCGGTGTCGTAGGACATCGAACCCGCGATCCCGACGAACACCGCGAGCGGCAGCAGCAGCCACCAGAGCAGGCGCGCGCGCAGGCTGTGCGACATGGGCGGATCTCCCGGCGTGAGGCGGGCGGCGCGCACGCGGCGCGCCAGCTCCGGCAAGATGGTCAGAACGCGGCCGGTCTCCATTTCATCAAGCGCTTTTCCAGCGTGGTGAGCAGGTAGTCGGCGGCCAGCGCGACGATGGCGAGCACGATCATCGCGGCGAACACGCCGCTCGCGTTGAACGCGCCCTGTGCGGTGGAAATTAGCAGACCGATGCCTTGCCGGGAACCGAGAAATTCCCCGACCACCGCGCCCACCAGCGCGAAGCCGAAGCTCACGTGCAGGCTCGCGAGGATCCAGCTCAGCGCCGACGGAATCACCACCGAGGTGGTGATCTGGCGGCGCGACGCGCCGAGGATCTGCGCGTTCGCGATCAGGTAGCGGTCCGCCTCGCGCACGCCCTGGAACGCGTTGCCGAACACCACGAAGAACACCATCACCACCGCCAGCGCGATCTTCGAGGCCATGCCGAGGCCGAGCGCGATCACGAACACCGAGCCCAGCACCACGCGCGGAATCGAGTTGGCGATCTGGATGTAGAGCCCGAACACGTCGGCCATCAGGCGGTTGCGGCCGAGCAGGATGCCGCAGACGATGCCGGCCACCGAGCCGATCAGGAAGCCGGCGGTGGTTTCCTCGAGCGTGACCCACACCTGCTGCCACAGCGGCCCCTGCGAGGTGCCGTTGGCGAGCCAGTCGGCGATCTGCGCGCCGATCAGCGAGGGCATCGAGAAGAAGAACGGGTCGATCCATTTCAGGCGGCCGGCCAGTTCCCAGCCGCCGAGCCAGAGCACCAGCACCGCCAGCCGCAGGCCGATCACCAGTTGGCGGCGGCGTCGCACGCGCCGCTGCGCGGCCCGTTCCTCGTCCTCGGCGGACGGGTTGCCGAGCGAGGTCGGAAGCGTCATGTCTTTCATACTCCAGTCCTGTGAGTGAGCGGATGATTAGCTGATCTGAACTTCTTCGCGAAGGTCGTGCCAGATGTCCTTCGAGATTTCGATGAAGCGCGGGTCGTAGCGCACTTCGGACGTCACGCGCGGGCGCGGCAGGTCGATTTCGTAAACACGCTTGAGCGTGGCCGGCCGCGCCGTGAGCACGAACACCCGGTCGGCCAGCGCGATCGCTTCCTCCAGGTCGTGCGTGACGAACATCACCGAGCCCTTGTTGGCCGACCAGAGCTGCAGCAGTTCGTCCTGCATCAGCGTGCGCGTCTGCATGTCGAGCGCCGAGAACGGCTCGTCCATCAGCAGGATGTCCGGGCCGTTGATGAAGGTCTGGGCCAGCGCCACGCGCTTGCGCATGCCGCCCGACAACTGATGCGGATAGTGCTTGCCGAACTTGGCGAGGCCGACGCGGCGGATCCATTCGTCCGCCTGCGCGTAGGCGGCCTCTTTCGAGCGGCCGCGGAACAGCGGGCCGGCCGCGACGTTGTCGAGCACGGTGCGCCACGGGAATACCGCATCGGCCTGGAACACGAAGCCGATGCGCGGATCGATGCCGTCCACCGGGCGGCCCATGATGCGCACCTCGCCGGTGACGGGCTTGATCAGCCCGGTGATGAGGTTCAGCGTGGTGGATTTGCCGCAGCCGGTGGGGCCGACCACGGCGACGAATTCGCCTTGCGCGACCGACATCGTGAAATCGTGCAGCGCCACCGTGGCGCGCCCGTCGGCGGAGAGAAAGCGGCACGACACGTTGCGGAATTCGATCGCCGGCGTGCCGGCCGGTGCTGCCTGGTTCATGGTGTGAGGCTCCGGGTGAAGCGGGCGCCGCGCGGGCGCCGTCCGGCCTCGGAGGAGGCCGGGTTCGGGAGGTGGCGGGGCCGGCGCTTACTTGCCGGTCACGAAGGCGTCGGTGTAAGTCTTCGAGAGATCGATGTGCTTGCCCTTCACCGACGGATTGAAGCCCGACAGCACCTTGAGCACCGTTTCCGGGCCGCCGGCCGGCATCCGCGCGTCGGCCGTGTACATCGGCAGCGAGGCCTTCAGCGCGCTCGTGTAGAGCGCCTTGTCCTTCTGGTAATCGGCCGGCATCTTCGCGGCGATGTCTTCCGCGCTGTGCGTGTGGATGAACTGCATCGTGCGCGCGAACGCGTGGGCCAGCTTCGCGGCCTCGTCCTTGTGCGTGTCGGCCCAGGCCGATTGCACGTAGACGCTCGCGCCCGGATAGACGCCGCCCAGCGCCGCGCGCGTGCCGTCGGCCGTGCGCATGTCGACCAGCACCTTCGCGTCGCCGGCTTTCTCGAGCAGCGAGACGGTCGGCTCGGTGGTCATGCCCGCATCGATGCGCCCTTGGCGCACCGCCGCGATGAAGCTCGCGTCCGCGCCCACCGGCAGCATCGTGTATTGCGTCGACGCGATGCCGTGCTGCTGCGCCAGATACTGGGTCAGGAAGCTGGTGGACGAACCGAGGCCCGTCACGCCGAGCGTCTTGCCTTTCACGTCCGCCATCGAGCGCAGCGCCGGGGCCGCCTTCATCGACACCACTTCCACTTCGCCCGGCACCTGCGCGAGCACGGCGATCGCCTTGACGTCCTTGCCCTTGCTCTGCAAATCGATGGTGTGATCGTAGAAGCCGACCACCGCCTGCACTGCGCCCGCGAGCAGTTCGTTCTCCGCGTCGACGCCGGCGGGCTGCGAGAGCAGATCCACGTCGAGGCCTTCGTCCTTGAAGTAGCCGAGCTGTTCGGTCAGCTTGGCGGGCAGGTAGATGAGCTTGGCGATGCCGCCCACCATGATCGTGACCTTGCCGCCGTCGGCGGCCGAGGCGCCGGCGACGAGGCCGCAGGACAGGAAGGCGGCGAGCGTGGCGCGCGCCAGCGGATGTCGGGCTACAGGCATCGGGATGTCTCCAGGATTGTGATTGTCGGGCCGATTCGCCGGCAGGCCGGGATCGACGCAGCCGAGTATAGGAGCGCGAAACCTTCTGGCTCCTTTCGCGGCGGGGGGCGGAATTTAAGGGTTTTCCAGCAGGAAGGCGGGCAGGGCGCGGGCAGCGGACACCGTCGGCGGGATGCTTATTGCTTGCACGCTCAAGACGACTGGTCTATTCTATTAGACGACTGGTCTAATTTTTCGGTGACACATCCACCGCGCGGCCAGCCAACGGTCCGCCGCCACCTCGCGTGGCGGCGGACGCGCATCGTGTCGGGCCGGCACGCCCGTGCCGGCCGATTCCGCATAGCCCCATTCGGAGAATCATCCATGTCCGCAATTCCCAACGCCAGCGAGCCGAGCAATCCATTCAGTGGTCCTTTTTATCTCAGCATCGCCGGCGATCTGGAGACGTCCCCGCAGACATTCGACGTCATGAATCCGGCGACCGGCGCCGTGCTCGCGCAAGCGCCGGCCGCCACGCCCGGCCAACTCGATGCGGCGATCGCGGCGGCCAAGGCCGCGTTCAAGACCTGGTCCGCGCTCGGTTACGACAAGCGCGAGGCCTATCTGAACGCGTACGCCGATGCGCTGCAGGCCCACCGCGACGAACTGGCCCGCCTGTTGACGCTGGAGCAGGGCAAGCCGCTGAAAACCATGGCCGAGCCCGAAGTCGATCAATCGATCGCGTGGATCCGGCAGATCGCCGCGCGCCGCATCCCCGTCGAGATCGTCGAGGAAACCGACGACCACGTCGTCGAGCTGCATCACACGCCGCTGGGCGTGATCGGCGCCATCACGCCGTGGAATTTTCCGGTGCTGCTCGCGCTCTGGAAGGTTGCGCCCGCACTGATCACGGGCAACACGATGGTGATCAAGCCGTCGCCGTTCACGCCGCTGTCCACGCTGCGCTTCGGGCAGATCGCGCAATCGGTGCTGCCGCCGGGCGTGCTGTCGATCGTCTCCGGCGGCGACGAACTCGGCCCGCAACTGACCGCGCATCCCGATATCGCCAAGATCAGCTTCACCGGCTCCACCGCGACCGGCAAGGCCGTGATGCGCGCGGCCGCCGGCACGGTCAAGCGCGTGACGCTCGAAATGGGCGGGAACGACGCGGCGATCGTGCTGCCCGGCACCGATTACGCGCGGATCGTGCCGCAACTGTTCTGGGGCGCGGTCGGCAATTCGGGCCAATGGTGCGTGGGCATCAAGCGGCTCTATGTGCACCGCTCGATCCACTCGGCGTTCGTGCGTGCGTTCGTCGATTACGCGAAGCAGCAGAAGATGGGCGACGGGCTGGACCCCGAGGTGACCGTCGGCCCGGTGCAGAACCGCATGCAGTTCGAGAAGGTCAAGACGTTCCTCGACGACATCAAGGCGAACGGCCAGACCATCGCGCTCGGCGGCGAGGTCGATGCGGCGCGGCCCGGCTATTTCATTCCGGTAACCGTTGTCGACAATCCGCCCGAGGATTCGAAGATCGTGCAGGAGGAGCAGTTCGCGCCGATCGTGCCGATCATCGCCTACGACGATGTGGACGACGTGATCGAACGCGCCAACCGCAGCCCATTCGGGTTGGGCGGCTCGGTGTGGGGCAGCGACACGCAGGCGGCCGTGGCCGTGGCGAATCGTCTCGAAACCGGCATGGTGTGGGTCAACGAGATCCACACGCAGGGCGTGGACGTGCCGTTCGGCGGCCACAAGCAATCGGGCCTCGGCACGGAGCACGGGCACGAAGGCCGCCAGCTCTTCACCAACCCGAAGACGATCCTGATTCGCAAGCCGTCGCGGTAATGCCGGGGCCGGCGTGGCCGGCGCCCCGCGATGCGCAATAGATAGCAATGCGAAATGAAACGGTGCGGCCGCGGCCGCCCCCTACAACATCGGATGGAGTGGATGGAGACGTTCAACATGAATGGATTCGGGTTTCAGACGGTGCCGTCGATCGTCGTCGAGTTCGGTATCGCGCGGCGGCTCGGCGCGCTGCTGCGCGAGCGGTTTTCGTCGCTGACGCGGTTGTGCGTCGTGACCGACGGCTTTCTGCACAAGAGCGGCTTGCTGAATCCGGCGCTGGCCGATCTGGCCGCGCATGGCTGGCAGGTCGAGGTGATCGCCGACGTGGTTGCCGACCCGCCCGAGCAGGTGGTGCTGGGCGCGGTCGCGCGGGCGCGCGCCGCGCACAGCGAAATCGTGCTCGGGCTCGGCGGCGGCTCGTCGATGGACGTCGCCAAATTGCTGGCGGTGCTGGCGCCGGGCACGCAGCCGCTGGCCGACATGTACGGTGTCGGCAAGGTCGAGGGCGAGCGGCTGCCGCTGGTGCAGATGCCCACCACGGCCGGCACCGGCTCGGAGATGACGGCCGTGTCGATCGTCACCACCGGCGCGACCGCCAAGATGGGCGTGGTGTCGCCGCGGCTCTACGCCGATCTGGCGGTGCTCGACGCCGAACTGACGCTCGGGCTGCCGCGCGCTGCCACCGCCGCGACCGGGATCGACGCGATGGTGCACGCGATCGAAGCTTATACGTCGGTGCGGCTGAAGAATCCCGTCTCGGACATGCTGGCCGTGAAGGCGCTCGAACTGCTGTCCGGCAACCTGCTGGCCGCCTGCGCCGACGGCGGCAACCGGGCGGCGCGCGAGGCGCTGCTGCTGGGCGCGATGTTCGCCGGGCAGGCGTTCTCGAACGCGCCGGTTGCGGCGGTGCACGCGCTGGCCTATCCGCTCGGCGGCATCTTCCATGTGCCGCACGGGCTGTCCAATGCGCTCGTGCTGCCGCACGTGATGCGGTTCAACGCGCCGGCGGCGAGCCGGTTGTATGCCGAATTGGCGTCCGTCGCGATGCCGGGCCTGACCGGCAGCGACGAAGCCCGAAGCCGCGCGCTGATCGGCCATCTCGAATCGACGATCGCGGCGGCCGGCATCCCGCGCACGCTGCGCGAGGTGGGGGTGGCGCACGGCGACATCGCTCGGATGGCGAGCGACGCGATGCGGCAGACGCGGCTGCTCATCAACAACCCGCGCGAGTTGGCGGAGGCGGACGCCGCGGCGATCTACGCGGCCGCGCTGTAGCGGCGCGATCGGCGGGCGCGCCAGGCGGGCAGGCCGGGGCCGGGCCGGCGCGTAACGGCGGCTGAATCTTTTTTCGTTCGAGGTGGAATAAGACGCCGATCCCGGCCGTTCTGGGGAGACGAGAGTGCGGGTGTCGCTCTCGTCATCCCCCTTTACGGAGTCGCCCATGTCGCAAGCCAAACTGTCCCGCCGCCAACTGCTCGCCACCGGTTCGATCGGTGCCGCAGGTTTCCTCGTCTCCCGCCTGAGCCTCGCGGCCGGCCCGTCGCGCGCCGGCGCGACGAAGCTGGACGATGCCTCGATCCTCGCCTATCTCGGCGCGTCGCCGCTGGCCCTGCCCGAGCTGCCGTTCGCGCAGAACGCGCTCGAGCCGGTGATCTCGGCCAAGACCCTGAGCGTCCACTACGGCAAGCATCACCGCGCCTATTACGACAATCTGCACAAGCTGGTGGACGGCACGCCGCTGGCGAACCTGTCGCTGGAGCAGATCGTGCTCGAATCCCACGGCCGCGAGGATCTCGAGGACGTGTTCAACAACGCCGCGCAGGCGTGGAATCACAACTTCTACTGGAAATCGCTGAGCCCCGCGAAAACCGAACCGGACGAGGCGCTCAAGCGCGCCATCGTCGCCAAGTTCGGTTCGATGGAAGCGATGTCGAAGCAGTTGATGACGGTGGCCGCCTCGCAGTTCGGCAGCGGCTGGGGCTGGCTGGTGGCCGATCGCGGCGAGCTCGCGATCGTCAAGACGAGCAACGCCGAAACGCCTTACACGCGCGGCGGCCAACTGCCGCTGCTGACGGTCGACGTGTGGGAGCACGCCTACTATCTCGACTATCAGAACCGTCGCCCCGACTATCTCGCGGCCACGATCGGCCAGCATCTGAACTGGAATTTCGCGTCGGCGAACTTTGCGCGGATCTAGGCCGCGGCGGTCGCGCAATATGGCGGCCGGGCCTGCGCGTGCGGGCGCCGCAGCGCTTCATGCCGCCGGCCCCGCCTCGGCGCGCCACGTGAGCGCCACGGCCACCGCGCCGAGCGCCGCGGCCAGCAGCGTGCAATACGCAAGCAGGTAATGGCCGGGCGTGAGATCCACGAGCATGCCGATCGCGGCCGGCGCGATGGCGGCCGCCACCTGGCCGCCGAAGTTGATGACGCCGGCCGCCGAGCCCACCAGTTCGTCCCGCATGTGCTTGAGCGGGATCGCGAACACCGTGCCGTACACCATCGTGTAGCCGACCAGGCACAGCGTCCAGAGCACCAGCAGCGTGGGCAGCGCGTCGGCCAGCGCCATCGCCGCCAGGAAGATCGCGACGGCCGAGCCGCCCACCACCATGAACAGGCGCTCGCGGCCCCGGCCGATGCGGTCGAGCATCCAGCCCACGCCGCTCAGGCTCAGGAACGCGATCAGGTACGAGCCCGAGGTGGCGAGGCCCGCGTGCAGGATGTCGATGTGGCGCGTCTTGATCAGGAAGGCCGGCATCCACGAGATCAGCGCGACGTAGACGATGTTGCTGAAGAAAAAGATCAGCATGGTCTTGCGCAGCATCGGCGAGGCGAACAGCGCGCGGAAGGTGGGCTGCCCCGGCTGGCGCGCGCGGCGCGGCGCGGGCTTGATCGCGAGCCACAACACCACGGCCACCGCGATGCCGATCGCGCCGAACACGTGATAGGCGAAGCGCCAGCCGTGGCTGCCGATCAGCGCCGCGATCGCGCTCGAGCCGAGCGCGCTGCCGATGAACGACGCGCCGATCACGATCGACTTGGCGCGGGCGCGCTCCTCGTGCGGAAACGCCTCGGCGATCGTCACCGTGCTGGCGGGCACGAAGCCGCCCTCGCCGATGCCGAACAGCACGCGGATCGCGAACAGCATGGCGAAGCCGGTGGCCACGCCGGTCAGCCCGGTGAACACCGACCAGCACGCCACCGCGAACACCAGCACGATGCGCGAGCCGAAGCGGTCGCCGAGCCAGCCGGCCGCGAGCTGCATCAACGCGTAGCTGACGTAGAACGCGCTGAGCAACAGGCCGGCCGAACGCGCGTCGAGGTGAAAATCCTGCGTGATCGGCACGATCGAGATGCTCATCGCGATGCGGTCGGCGTTGGCCAGCATCCAGGACAGCAGCAGCATGCCGACCAGGAACAGCTTGCGCGCCGTCGAGTAGCGCGCGGCGCGCGGCGCCGCCGGGTGGGGGCCGGCGGCGGCGAGCAAGGCGGGCGATGCGTGTGAAGCGGACGATGCGTGCGATGCAGGCGTCGCGGCGGGTTCGATCGGATGGGTCATGGATGGGCTCCGGCGAAGGGGACAGGGCGTGGGGCGGGCGGCGATCGCGATGCAGGCCGGGATTCAGCGGGCCGCGCGACGGATCAGCCGGCCCGCATGGAGATCCACCGATTCGCCATGGCGGCATGCGAGCCGCCCGTTCACGTAGACGGCGTCGATGCCGGCGCTCACGCGCGTTGGCTGCGCGAAGGTGGCGCGATCGATGACCCGATCCGCGTCGAAGATCACCAGATCGGCGGCGTGGCCCGGCACGACCGTGCCGCGGCCGGTCAGGCCGAAGCGGCGCGCGCTGAGGCCCGTCATCTTGTGGATCGCGGTTTCGAGCGAAAACAGGCCCCGCTCGCGCGCGTAATGGCCGAGTACGCGCGGGAACGTGCCCCAGAGGCGTGGATGCGGCTGCGCGTCGTGCGCGAGGCCGTCGGAGCCGATCATGCTCATCGGGTGCGCGAGGATGCGCGAGACGTCGTCCTCGCTCATCGCGAAGTACACCGCGCCGGCCGGCGCGAGCGACGCGGCCAGCGTCTCGGGATCCGTGCCGCGCGCCTTCGCCAGCGCGAACAGCGATTGCCCGGCCGCCGTGGGATCCGGCTTCGACCAGGTCACGAGCACCTCGTCCGATTGCTTGACGCGCGCGGGCAGCAGCATCGTCGACGATGCGTTGTACGGATAGCAGTCGAAGCACACCGGCTGCTGCTGCGCCGCCGCGTCGAGCATCGCGAGCGTCGCGGCCGAGCGGCCGTGATTGTTGCGGCCGACGATCTTGTGATGCGAGACGACGGTGTCGATCGCGAGCGCGCGGCCGATCTGCAGCGCCTCGCGCAGCGCGTCGTCGATCGCGTCGCCCTCGTCGCGCAGGTGCATCGTCAGCACGCCGTTCGCGGCCGACAGCGGCCGGCCGATCCCGATCACTTCGTGCACCCCGGCTGCGCGGGCGGGCGGGTAGTACAGGCCGGTGGACATGCCGATCGCGCCCGCCGCCAGCGCGTCGTCGAGGTCGCGCGACATCGCGGCGATCTCGTCGCGGCTCGCCGCGCGATCGAGCGCGCGCATGTGCCGCGCGCGCAGCGTGGTGTGGCCCACCAGGCAGGCCGCGTTCAGGGCCGGCCGCGCGTCGTCGAGCGCGTCGAGGTAATCGGCGAAGCGCGGGAACCGCCAGCCGTCGTCGCCGAGAAGATCCAGCGGCGCGGGCGGGTTGCGCGTGACGAGCGGCGCGCGGCTGATGCCGCAGTTGCCCGTGATCACCGTGGTCACTCCCTGCGACAGCTCCGGATGCGGGCCTTGCGCCGGCTCGAGCCGCGTCCGGTCCTCGTGCGTCCGGCCGTCGATGACGCCGTGCGCCACGATCCCCCCCCCCCCGTCCACCCGC
>NZ_JAAGPF010000126.1 GCF_017104645.1 Burkholderia sp. Ac-20379 | reverse complement strand
TCGACTACATCGAGGTCTTTTACAATCGAACCCGTCGCCATAGTCATCTTGGCGGCCTGAGTCCCGAGGCCTTTGAACAAGCCGCGGCGTGAGGGTCAGGCGTGTCTAGTGTGCTCTGGGCAGTCCACAAGGTCGACAATGGCAGCGAGTTCATCTCGAAGGCAATGGATCGTTGGGCGTATGAATACGGCGTCGAACTGGATTTCAGCCGACCGGGCGCGCCCACTGACAATGCCAAGGTCGAAAGCTTCAACGGGCGCGTTCGCGCAGGAATGCCTGAACGCGCATTGGTTCTTGTCATTAACCGACGCGCAAAGCAAAATCGACCACTGGCGCACGTACTATAACGAGGCTTGTCCCCACGCTTCATTGCAGTGGATGACGCCAGCCGAATTCGCCCGTCAGGCAAGAGAATCCGCCTCGCCTGACGACTCAACCAAGCCGGAAATCTTCACTTCCGACAGGGACTAATTCTGAGTCAGGGTCAAGTAATGCACAAGCAAACTAACGATGGCGTTACGTGGTCTTCGCGGCGTCAGTTTCTTATTGCAACCGCGAGTAGTCTCTTATTATCGGCGTGCATCACGCCACAGCTGTTCAAGGATGACCACTACACCGAAACCGTCTCCCGTTTCATGATCACGGCAGACGGTAAGCAACTGGTCGTACTGGGCGAGCAGTATCACTATATCTTTGCCCTGCCGGACACGCTGCGGGCTGTGCTGATGTCTCGCTATCGAGAGTCACTGAAATCGTCATTCTTTGGTTTTCGAGTCGAGGGCGATGCTATAACGGGACATTATTCGACCGAGCTGCTAGCCAATGCTCCAGTTGACGAGCAACAGGCGGCAACTCGTGATGGATTCAAAAGCGCCCACGGCAAGCTTTCCCTGGAAGGTGAGCTTGAAGGCAAGCGCTACACGACCAGCAGCTTCACGCAAGGCCTGTCTGCCCAGTCGTTTAACCATCCCTACAAGGTCTACATTCGGGAGGCACTGTCGCCGGCCGCGATGGGACTGCGGTTGCTCGCAACCCCGGTGACCGTGGCGGCTGACGGTGTCTTACTGCTCGGCGGTGTGTTGCTCTTGCCGGTCGCGGCCGTTGCTCTCAGTGGATCTCACACTAAAATCGGGCCAGGTTTCTTATGAGGCACGGGCCTGATCCGCAAAATAATGAGCGACGTTCTTGAGCCTTGCATGTTTAACGGCCTGATCCTTGGCGTGGCCAGCCTAATTGGCATGGTCAAGCGCGCTCGTCAATAATCCACCTGATCTGAACATCGCGATGACGATTCCCGATTCCCTGTATCCCGCCGGGAACGCTTCGCCTGATGGCCGGCTTTTCGCCTAGGGCTGCGAGTTGGAGGTTTATGGCGATTCGCTCGACACGTGGGATCTGTTTGGTCTTGCGATGACCCTGACCCAAGAAATAGTCTGCATTAGAATACTGGCCGACGATTCGATAAGAGACGCACTAATTAATCGTGTGCGCGATCCACGCGCGTTAGAGAGGAGGAACCATGCCGGCGTATGTCCATGTCAATCTGCGCGTGCTCGATCCCGCGAAGCAGGCCGCGCTTGCGCCGCGCTTTCAGGAGGCCTTGCGCGAAGCGGGCGGCAAGATCGTTCATTTCGGCCCCGTGGTTCAGGTGCTGGAAGGGGACGACGTGCCGCTGCCGATGGCCGGTATCTTCGTGTTTCCGACGCTGGCTCAGGCGCAAGCGTTCTACGATTCCGAGCAATACACGCCGATCAAGGCCGAGCGGCGTGAGGCGCAGGAAGCGCGGATGTTCATTGTCGAAACGCAGGCGTGAGCGAGTGAACCTCTACCGCCGGGACGATGTATTTCCCGCGTGGGAGCCGATTCCCTGGAATATGACGGGCGCGGCTGTCGATGCACAGGAGCTCGGCTTCCATGTTCGCGCGAGAAAACCGATTCATTGGACGTGCACGCCTTGGCACGACTTCCCTCAATCGGGCATTTTCGGTCGCGACCGCGAATGGTTCAGCTCGAACGACATCGCTTTTTACGCGACCTTCGAAGGCGAAGAGTTGATCCTCATTCAAAACACGTGGCATGGGTTCCCGGATCCGCCGGAATGGGGGCTGGCGTCGCGACCGGCGGGGCAGGCCGAGGCTTCGTGGTCGCAATGGGGGCATTTTCCCGATTTGCCGACAGCGTGGGTTATGCCCGAGGCTGTATAGCCTGTTGCCCGCGAGCGACTGGGTTGAATCGGGGCGATGTCTTCAAACTCCCCCGTATTCCAAATGGATCACTGGGCGTATGAGAACGGTGTGACCTTGGACTTTCGCGCCCTGGCAAACCCATGGATAATCCGTTCATCGAATCAATCAACGGTAGTTTGCGGGACGAATTTTTGAACGTGCATGGGTTATTGTCACTGGACGATGCCGGGGAAAAGATCGAGCACTGAAGGCCGGATTACAACGACGTGAGATCGCAAGTTCGCTGGGCGATCTGACGCCGTGCGAGTTTCGGCTCGCCCATCTTAAGGCCGGAAACCTCCAAGAATTGATGGAAATGCGACAAAACATATCGCTGAGTATTCTGCTGCAAAGGCGGAAAACTTTACGCCTGATATGGTGGTGCTGGTGAGTTAGCAGAAATTAAGAAGTCCTTCCGGTGCTGTAAGTGCGGCAGTTTCAGATGGAATCCAGTATCGCCAGATAATGAAGGTGGCTTGCTGGGAGTTGATGTTCGTGCCCCGGAAATCTGCTGATCAATTGTCCGATTTTTATCATGATTCATATAAGGCCAAGTAATATGTTGAAAATCATCGGTGAAATTCCTTGTGCTGGCGTGTCGACAGAGTTTGGCGATTATGTTCCATTTGCGTTTCAATTTCTCGGCGACGAAAAAGCTCCCCACTTTTATTGGCGAGCGGGAAACATGAATTCAACTTTGTTTGAGGTTGCGATTGATCGTAAAAGCGGAAAGATTGAAGGTGGTTCCTTGATTTCATTCGGGCCTGTAAAAGATGGCCTACCAAATCTGGATGGCATAACTGTTTTGGCCAATGGGGTCCCTATTGTTTGCACTGAAAATTGGCCGGGCAATCGTTATATGGATGATGTTCTTGATTTTCAGATTTATGTCGATTCATCCAGAATAATGATTTTGTTTTCTGATGAAAGTGCGGCAACTAAATCTGTTGGCTCGGGGGGGTGAAATTTGGAATATCTGAAAATATGGATATCGTTTGGATTGTTTTTGATAACTTAATCGAACATAAAATTTCCGCAATGCTTGAATTAAGCAATATTGACTGAAAATATGATTCATCGAGCAGTTTACGTCGGCCCTGCATTTATCACTGCGGGTAGCCCTTGGCAGAACGGATTCGTCGAGAGCTTCAACGGCAAACTTCGCGACGCGTTGTTGAACCGGGAATGGTTTCGCAGCCGAGTAGAGGCCAAGGTGCTGATAGAGCAACAGCGCCAGTTTTACAACGAAAAGCGTCAGCACAGCGCGCATAGCTACCAACCTCCTGCCACGGCCCGTCGAGCCCGGCTGGAATTCGATAACATCGACACCCGACTCACTGCTTGAGTGGCTACAAAATTCCGCCGCAGGTCAAGTTATTGGCGTGGAATCCTTGAATTCAGTACACGGTAACTTCACGATAAGGTACGGAAATGTGTAATACAAATACCCTTCAAGCGGTAGTCAACAACTTCGCGGGGTCGCTGAATGCGCGTGACCGAGAGGTAGTTCGGCTACTGATTCTCAATCACCAAATTCGACAAAGTTTGGTATGGTACAAGGACGTTGCTGATCGCTACCTACGGGGGGCACAAGCATTCGACCTGATCAAAGAGATAGAAAGAAAATACCCCGATGAAAGCATGTGGAAAGCCCTGGATTCGTCTCCAGAAACGTTGATGTTTGAAGCAGGAGTTATTTTGCGCGAAACGCAAACGTTATTGAATGCGGCTTAAGCTGGGCCTTCAGGAAAATTGTGGGCGATGACATGGCGAGTGCAGTCTTGCTAAAATCAACCTGAAATAAGATTGATTTATTCGAGTGATGGTCTAAGGTATATCGCTACGAACCACTGTAGTTCATTTTATTTGTTTGGAGGGGGCAGGTGGTTGTTGGGATTGACGGTCGACAGATTCGGTCCGAGGCTGATTTCCATGTTGCGATAGGTAAAGCGTTGAATTTTCCGTCTTATTACGGAAAGAATCTTGATGCACTGTGGGACGCCTTGAGTGCTAATGTTGAGTGGCCTGTAAGAATTATTTGGTGTGAGTCTTCCATGTCACAAGCAGAAATGAGTGAGGATTTTGGGAGAATTGTGGAGATTTTGCGCAAGGTCTAACGTCAGGATGTAGAGTCGGGTTTGCCAAAAACGGAGAGATTTGAGTTCGTATTGAGGTAGAGAAGCGATAGCTTCGCTTATGCGTTTGGCCTACCCCAGAAAAATCGTAGCGGCGAAGACTGGGAATTTTTTGATTGGGTGACGAAGATGGCTGGAACAATTATGATTGCGAAGAATAATATGATGGGTACGTCTACGCTTGAATTTGATTATCTTGTTGAGAGGATAAGGGCGGCATTTCCCGTTGAATATAAATCTATTGCTTCGGCTGTGTATGAGCCACTTGACGAGGGAGGGATGACTTTTATTTCTGCAATTGATCTTGATCAAGAGTCTTATTGTGTATTTTCGGATGCAGTTCATCGAGCATATAAAGATTCGATGCGAGAGGCATCGTTTCCATTGCATGAATCTCGGTGGATTGACCTGTTGGGTATAGTTGAAAATGATCCGCGGAGTCGTGAAAGTAAGGCCAAGGGCCGCTAATGCTAATCGTCACTTGTGGAAGGCGGTTATCGAGTAATATGAGGTAGTATTTTTCGATACAGGGGAGGTGCCAGGTCGAGTGCGAAGCATATCCTTTGGGATTCGTTGCTCGCTTGAGATTTTGCTCGTCTCCGGTCGATCAAGGGGCTGGCCTCAATTCCGGCGCCCGACTTCGAAGTCGTCCAGATGGTCTTGGGACGAGTTGGGCGACATCAGGTGAATTTTATCGTTGGTATTTGGAAAGGCGCAGAAATGAACTTCGGATTGATTTTTGAAAAGGTTGGCGACATAAATAGTCAGTATCCGTACATCTGCGTTTATTTGGATGGTGAGAGCAATCCATTTATGGAAATATCAATTACGAATGAAAAGAGATTGGCGTTGAATTTTTATGTGAGTGACAGGAGCGTTGCGCTGTCGATTGAGCAGTGGGAGGAGGTGGCGAGACGTGGCCGTGAGTTTCTACCCAAAGCGATAGCTGATGAGGATTCGCCTATTTAGGCGTAAGTTGGCGGGGCGGCAACCGGTTGACCTCCCACCGAAAACCCGTAGCGGTGAAGACGGGAGATTTCTGGTAAATCTAAAGCCTTGGCAGGCGGAAGGTTTGCATGAATGATCGAAGTGCATCAATTAAAATCACAAATCTCCAGGGCTAGGCTGTCGGCTAGTCGGGAGCAAGTTAGGCGGATGATGCGGCAGAGAGAAGAGGGGCTGAAAGTCCGCGGGAATGCTATATGCAATTTATATTCGATGGAGAATTCTACAAGGTGGCCCGAATAACGGGGCCCAAACATAATTTTTTGGGGATTCGCCTTTCCAATTTTGCCGAAAAAACGAAGGTTGTTCCGTTGACGGTCGGGGCCGACGATGTACATCGAATCGACGGGCGAGATGTGGAGAGGCAGGTAATTTGTGGATTATCTAGATTTAACTCTGAATTCGGAAGAAATTATTCTATTTCCGAGGTGCAGTTTGTGCCGACTGATACCTATTCGCCTGATGTGTATGAACTTCTAACCGTTGAGTTGCTAAGGCGGATCGATGGTGGCGGCGAGTTCGTTAAATCTGCCCGTGGCCCGCAAAGCTATCCTATTTAAGACTAGCCAAATTCCCGCCACAGCCTTACAGGCACTGACACAATCTGGGCATGAGATGTCCGCCGCCATATCCCCACGGCATGGCGAACCGAAAAATTAGCAAGGGGTTGTGGGCGGCACTGGAGCCGCTGCTTCCAGTTTTCACGGCGTCACCCAAGAGCGGCCGACCGGGGTTCGTGTCGCGTTCCGAATGTGCAGTTCAGCCCGCACTCTCATTCCACGATAAAGCGCGCAGGCACCGCACTTGTCAGCCAAACGCCGTTCTCGGCCTGAAAAAATTTGAATCCTTGTTCATGCATCAGCGAGACTTTGATCTTGAGCACCACAGGTTTGCCATGCCGTTTTCCAACGGCCAGCGCAGTGTGTTCGTCTTGCGACAGATGTACGTATTGGCGCGAGCCAGGCAGCAGCCCCGCGTCCCGGATGGACTCCATGAACCGGGTGGCGGTGCCGTGGTAAAGAAATTCGGGGGGCAGTTTTTCGACATAGGCGATATCGACGCTTTTCGTTGAATGGCCTTGGACGGCTCGAATGCGCAGCCCGTCGTCGGAAATTGCGAAGCGCTTCTTGTCGTTGGTTGCCACCACGGCTTGAATCAAGCCGAAGTCGAGCCGCTTGCCCTCGTTGGCGGCAGCGGCGATCAAGGCCGCAATGTCGGCCCAGCCTTCCGAGTCAAGCGTGATGCCGATCGCGTCGGGCCGGTGCCGGAGTACGAAGCTTAAAAATTTGCTGATCTCAGTATGTTGTTGGCTCATATTCTTTTTGTGTAAAAGCGAAGGGCTTTTCAATTTTCAGATGCCCGATCCAAGCAGTCCGGGGCAGGTGCTGTGTTCCATCGCGACAATCGCTATCGCCCTGTCATCGAAAGAGGGTGCTGTATCCATGGGAGGCGAATCACGGAAATCGCCCACGGAAGCGAGTCCCCGAGCGCGCCGCCTCTGGTCAGAAACTATCTGAACCGCCCCCGTATTCCAAATGAACGATCGGATAAGGCCGCCCCTGTCCGTCAAGCTCGGAGCGCCCCGTGCGCGCGAAGCCCATCCTTTCGTAAAACCCCAAGGCTTGAATATTCTGCTCGTTGACGTCGGTGCTGAGGTTCGGGTGCAGCGCGAGCCCATGACGAACGAGCGCGGCCCCCACGCCCGTGCCGTGGCAAGCCGGGTCGACGAACAGCGCCGCCATGTGTCCGTTGTCGATGAACATGAAGCCCCAAGCGAAATCGTTGGCGTCCACGGCCAGCCAGAGCGGCACGGTCGGCAGGAAACCGCAAACCATCTCGTCGATCGCGAGGCGATCTTCCGGCGACAGAAAATCGTGGGTCGCGTCAACCGCGCGGCGCCAGATCTCGATGGCGCGTGTGCCCTCGTCCGGGCGGGAATGTCGAATGGTCGTCATGACGAGATTGTAAGATTCGCCGCCACGGCGGGCCATAAAAAAAACGGGTGGCCGAAGCCACCCGCTTGTCATCCCGGCAACGCGAACCTTCCGCGTCGCCCGATCAATCAACACACAATCGGCACACTCAGAAATCGAACTGCGCCGACAGCAACAGCGTGCGCGGCGCGGCGTTCGTCACGTACGTGCCTTGCTGCATCCAGTAGCGGCTGCCGAAAATATTCTCGACGTTCGCACGCAGCACCACGTCCTTCGACGCGATGCGCGTGGCGTAGCGCAGGCCCACGTCGTAGCGCGTCCACGCGGGCAGACGCAGCGCGTCGCTCGAATCGTAGTACTGCGCACCGGTGTGGATGATGCGGCCGTTGACGCTCAGGCCCGGCACCCACGGCAGATCGTAATCGGCCGCCAGGTTGAACGCGAACTTTGGCACGCCGCCCGCCACGTTGCCGTCCTGCGTGCCGCCGGCGCTGCCCGACACCTTCGGATCGTAGAACGTCGCGCTGGCCATCAGGCGCAGGTCGCGCGTGACTTGCCCGTACGCGGACAGCTCGAGGCCGCGCACGCGCGTCATGCCGTTGTAGCTGTAGATGTTGGTGACCGGGTCGGTCACGGCGTTCGGCTGCGAGATCTGGAAGATCGCGGCCTGCGTCATCACGCGGCCCCAATCGGCCTTCACACCGGCTTCGTACTGATTCGACTTGTACGGCGCGAATGCCTGCCCCACGTTGGCGGAGCCGACCGGCGCCGGGTTGCTGATCGACAGGCCCGACGTGAAATTGCCGTACACCGAAATATTCGACAGCGGCTTGACCACGAAGCCGGCCAGCGGCGTGATGGCCTGCTGGTCGATCGTGCTCTGCAGCGCGCCGGAAGTCGGATCGTAGTTGTCCTGACCGACCGTCTGGCGGCGGAAGCCGCCCGTCAGCAGCACGCGGTCGTTGAAGAACGACATCGTGTCGATCACCTGCTGGCTGTTCAGGTGCGTCTGGCTGCTGCGCTGCATGTCGCCGCGCGGCAGGCCCACGGAGGGCAGCGGCACCGGGTTGTACAGGTTCGACGCGACCGAGTTCACGCCGTAGGCGTAGAAATAGCCGATTTCCTGGTTCAGGCTCGTGACGCCGGTCACCAGCGTGTGCTTGATGCCGAACGTGTCGAAGTGGAAGCGGAAGCCGGCGTCGACGGTCTTGGTGCGCGTGTACTGGTCGTAATAACCGTTGACCACGTCGAACGCACCCGTCGAGGTCAAATTCGAGGCATACGGGAAATTCTGCGCCGACGTGCCGTAGTGCTCGCCCGCCGCGCCGTAGACGGTCACGTACTGGTTGATGTCGTACTCGGCGCGCGTCATCAGCGCGGTGTCGCGCAGCTTGAGCTGCGCGCCCGGGAACAGCGTGCTGTACGCCGACGGCACGGCCGGCACCGTGGTGGCGGAACCGAAGCCGATCTGCGATCTCAGATCGTCGGTGTTTTCGGACACGTTGTAGGCGTCGAACGACCACCGCAGTTGCTTGCCGCGGTAATCGAGGCCGATCGCGCTGTCGCCCTGGAGCTGGTTGCCGTGCGCGATGCCGGTCTGGCCGTCCTTGATCTGGCCGTTGAAGCGCACGCCGAACTGGCCTTCGCTGCCGAAGCGGCGGCCGATGTCGGCGGCCACGCCGAATTGGCCCTTGGTCTGGTACAGCGCGGTGAGGCGCGTGAGCGGGGTGTCGTCGGCGCGCTTGCTGACGATGTTGATCGCGCCGCCCACGCTGCCGCCGGGGCCCATGCCGTAGGCGAGCGAGCCAGGGCCTTCGAGCACTTCCACGCGCTCGAGCATGTTCACCGGCACGCGCGCGGCGGACACCATGCCGTACAGGCCGTTCAGCGCCACGTCGGTGGCCTGCACGTCGAAGCCGCGGATCTGGAACACGTCGCCGAAGCCGCCCGAGCTTTGCTCGGCCCGCACCGAGGCGTTGTTGACCACCACGTCGGCGATGGTGCGCGCCTGCGTGTCGCGTATCAGTTCTTCCGTGTAGTTCGTCGTGCTGAACGGCTGGTTCATCACGTTGGCGGTGCCGAGCACGCCGACGCTGCCGCCGCGCGCGAGCTGGCCGCCCGCGTAAGGCGCCGGCAGTTCGCCGGGCGCGGCCTTGGCCTTGATCGAGACGGCGGGCAGGGCGGCTGTCACCGGTTGCGAGGCGTCGCCGGCGGCCGGGGCGGCCTGCTGGGCGGCGGTCGTGGCGGGGGCGCTTTGCGCCTGCGCGTTCTGGAGCGCGGCGGCGCCCATCAGGGCGACGAACAGCGCTTCGGCGGCGCGGGCGCTGGCGGTGCGACGGCTCAGGGTGTGCGAGTTTCCACGGTGCGGCATAAGGCTTGAGGCTCTGGTCAAGGTTGGTAGATGGGATTCATTTGCATAACGAGAATCGTTCGCAATTGTAGTGTTGGTCGTTGCGTGCGTTGTATAAAAATCGACGGATTCAATCAAAAAACGACGGATTCGGACAAAAGTGTTGTCATGCGGCGACGTGCGAGGCAGGGCCGCCGGCCCGGCGGCGCCAGATTGTGTCGCGCTACGGATTGCGCCGTGACGGCGTGCCATGCTGTACTACGCCGGACCGTTTTCCCCGGCGGGGCGGGAACCCACGACACTCGAAACAGGAAAGGGCAAGGCCATGCATGTGATCAGCGCGTTGAGTACCGATTTCTACGAAGTGGAGTTCGCCGGCAAGCCGGCCAATCAGTGGAACGTGTTTCCCGACTGGAACGCGCACGACCGCTTCGGCATCCTGATCTACGATCCGCTGGCTGCGCTGGGCGCGACGCACCTGATCCAGGTGGCCTGCATGTGCTTCTACGACGTCAAGCCGAGCCGCCGCGAAGAGCGGAAGATCTACCCGGAGATTTTCGCGATCCATGTGGGCGGCTGGTGGGGCGGCTACGGCAACTTCGATTTCTGGCCGGCGCGCCGCGAGGTGTGCGTGCCGAACAATCATCAGGAGATCCTCGGCGCGCTCAACGATCGCGGCATCACGCGGCTGGCCCTGCCGGAGCGGCCGGCGCGCGAGCTCGTGCACCGCCGCAAGGAGGAGGATTGCGCGCTGGAAGGGTTGATGACGGCCGTGTTCTACAGCCCGACCGGCCGCGTCGATCAGCCGGATTTCACGATCCGCAGCAACGACCGCCGCAGCGAGCGCGACGTGCATCGCGTGCTCGACCAGCCGCAACTGGCCGCCGAGGCGGTGGCGAAGCTGGCGAACTCGCGCGTGCCGATCAAGGAAGGCGATCCGGATTTCGCCTCGCGCCAGCAGGCGCTGAACGTCAACATCACCGACCCGATGCGCGAGGCGGCGCGTCAACAGCGCGAAAGCCTGAAGGTGAACGAACTGATTACGGAGTCGTACCGATTCGTTCGGCCGGAGGTGGCGCTGAAGTGTCTGTGAAGGGCGATTCGCGATCCGGTTGCGGGTGCAACGAATGAGGGATCGCGCGTCGTTCGCGAGGCGCTAGCCCGCGCCGGTTTGCCCGGCTTCGCCGAACCAGCGCCGGATCGCCGCGATCAGCGCGGCGTGGTTGTCCTCTTTGTCCGCTTCGGTCGCGTCGTTCGTTTCGTCCGTGGCCCACGCCACGAACCCGTCCGGCCGCGCCAGCACGGCGCGCAGCCCGAACCGGTGGTTCGTATCGCTGACGACATGGCGCACGCGGGTGCGCCAACCCGCCAGCAGCGCGTCGTGCGCGCAAGTCCCGTCCTCTCTGAACTCCAGCAGCAAGCCGCGCCCGTCGCGCAACAGGCTGCCGGCCCGCGTGCCGTCGCGCAACGTGAAATCGGGCAGGCTCAGCCCGGCCAGCGGATGCGCATCGCCGAGGTCGTAGCGCAGCGTCGCGCCCCACACGCGTTCGGCGAAAACCGTGGCGCCGTCGCGGGTGGCCGCCAGGCCGCGGATCACGTCGGCCAGCGCGCGTGCGCCGGCGTCCGGCCGCATCAACGCCACCTGCGCGCGCGACCAGTCGAGCACGCGTGCGCCCACCGGGTGCCGCTCGCTGCCATAGCTGTCGAGCAGCCCGGGCGGCGCGTCGCCGCGCAGCGTGGCGGCCAGCTTCCAGCCGAGGTTCATGGCGTCGCCGATGCCGAGATTGAGCCCCTGGCCGCCAAGCGGGGAATGGATGTGCGCGGCGTCGCCCGCCAGCAGCACGCGGCCGCGGCGGTAGGCGCCGGCCTGTCGTGCGCGGTCGGTCCAGGTAGCGGCCAGGTGCAGCCGGTCGATGGCGAGATCGAGGCCCGTCACGCGCCGCAACACGGCCTGCACATGCTCGGCCGTGATCGGCTGGCGGCGCTGGCATGCGCCGCCGTCGAAATCGACCAGCGTGATGGTGCCGGGCGGCGCGTAGGTGTACATACCGTTGGGCGTCGCGTGCCGGCCTGGGCGCAAGGCGATTGCGCCAGCCAGCTCCGCCTCGACCGAATAGCCCGTGAATTCCGGATCGGTGCCGGCGAAGTCGAAGCCGGCCGCCTTGCGGACGGTGCTGCGCCCGCCGTCGCAGCCCACCAGCCAGCGTGCGCGGAACGTTTCGCCGCCGGCCTGCACGGTGACGGTTTGCCCGTCGTCGTGCAGGCCATCGACGCGGCAGTGGTGCCGGATCTCCGCGCCCAGCGCGCTCGCGCGGCGCGCCAGCACGGCTTCGAGCGCGGCCAGCTCGATCGCCAGCGTATAGCCGGCGGGCGAGGGCAGGCTGTACGGCCAGGCCGCCGTGTCGATCGCGCCGAGATGGAACGGGATGCCCGCGAAGTGACCGCCGGGCCGGTGCGCGCCATCGGCATCGCCCGGCCGTTGCCAGTGCGCGGCGGCCCTGGCGCGGTTCGCGGCGTCGCCCGATCGCTGGGCGGCAACGATTGCGTCGAGCAGGCCGCGGCGGTGGAACGCGTCGAGCGTGGGGGCGTTCAGGCCGCGCATGCCGAACGGCAGGCGTTTGAGCGGCGAACCGGCGGCGCCGGGCGCATCGTCTCGTTCGAGCACGCACACCGAGCAGCCGTGCAGGCGCAGTTCGCCGGCCAGAAACAGGCCGACCGGGCCGGCGCCCGCGATCGCGACGTCGTAAAGCAAAGGGGAAGCGCAGGGCATGGAAAGCTCCGTTGTCGAGGTTCGACCGGAGCGTTCCTGAGCCAGGGCCGCGCGGACGAACCGAGGGGCGCCTGGGCGGCGCCGGGTTCGTCGCGGGGATCCCGGCACGAGGCCAAAGACCAGAGCTTTCGTTACCGAAAGGACTTGGGCTTACCAGACCAAGTCTGCCTTTTCCGACGCCGCTTTATAGCATTGCCGCGCGCGCGGCGCAACGGCGGCGCGAGGCCGATATGAGGGCGGGATAGTTTCATCCATCAAGTTTCATCCATCACGCCAATATGAAAAATTGATGTTTCGGAGTATTGAAATTCGCTTATCGGGCGGATTTTATCGGGTGCGCGCCGAAACCCGCTGTTTGTCACGTCCGCGCGGTTGTAAGCCAATACTGTCGCCTGTATATTGGCCGGGATTTTCAGACCGGATAACAAGCCGGTAATGACTTGAATAGACCAGCCAACAACAAGTAATACGCATCGGGGATGCAGATGGCCAGACGCTGGCATCTGCCTTTTCGGCTGCACGTCTCGGTGTTCATCGCCGTGGTCGTGTTGCTGATCGGCGGCCTTATCGGCGCGGTCGATTACGATCATTCGCGCCGGATTCTCGAGGATCACTCGGCGAATCTCGTGCGCGACATGAGCCGTGAGACCGCGAATGAAATCCAAAGGATGTTTACACCGGCGTCGATCGCGGTGAAAACCCTGGCTTACGGACATATCGTGCGCGCGACTTCCACCGCGCAACGCATGGCCGCGCTCGGCGCTTTGCATGAAATCCTGCTCGCCTCGCCGGGCATGGAGGATATCTATATCGGTTATGCGAACGGCGATTTCTTCATGTTTCGCGCGATTCGCAGCGACGTGCAGCGCCGCGGCCTTCAGGCGCCGGACGCGGCACGCTTCGCATTGCAGACGATCGATCATTCCGTATCGCCCGCCGCCGGCCACTTCCTGTATTTCGACGCCGATCTGCACGTGATCGCGGATGTCGCGCACCCCGACTATCCGGCCGAGTTCGATCCGCGCACGCGCCCGTGGTACCGGCAGGCGATCGAGCGCAAACGGCTGATCCGCACCGCGCCCTACGTGTTCTCGTCGGTGCGCGAAGTGGGCACCACGCTGGCGTTCGCCGCGCCGGACGGCCGCGCGGTGGTGGGCTGCGACGTCAATCTCGACACGCTCCAGCAAACGCTCGTCGCACGCAACGCGTTGCCCGGCCTGAGTTTCGCGCTGCTGGGCGCGGACGGGCAACTGGTCGCCTCGACCTGGCAGGCCGGGCCGGTGCACGGCGCGACGGACGACGCGCATCGCCTCGTGAGCCGCGAGGAAATGGCGCAGGTGCCGGTGCTGGCGCGCATGGCCGCGGGCATTCGCGACGTGGGCCGCGCCAACTGGCACGCCAGCGTGATCGAGGCGGACGGCGAGCCGTGGCACATGACGGCGAACCGGCTGACGTTCGACGAGGTCGAGCCGCTGTACCTGACCTCCGCGATCCGCCAGCGCGATCTGCTGCGCGAAGCCGACGAGCGGCGCCTGGTGGTGGGCATCGTCACGCTGGCGATTCTCGCGCTGTCGGTGCCGGTCACGTGGTGGTTCGGCGCGATCATCGCGCGCCCGTTGAAGAAGCTGGCCGCGCAGGCCGACACGGTGCGCCGCTTCGAGCTGGCGCCGGGCGGCGAGATCGCCACCACGCACATCAGCGAGATCGACCGGCTGGCCGCGCGCATGGAGGAGATGAAGCGCACCATCCGGCGCTTTCTCGACACGATCCAGGCGGTGGCCGCCGAGCCCGATTTCGAACGGCTGATGCCGATGCTGCTGACCGAGATGCTGGCCGAGGCGCATGCCGATGCCGGCGTGCTCTATCTGGCGAACGACGACGGCACGGTGCTGCAACCGGCCGCCGCGCGCGACACGCGGCGCGCGGCCGTGGACGAAGCGCTCAAGCCGCTCGCGGTGGACACCGCGCCGGCGCTGATCCGCGCGGCGCTGGCCGGGAACCGCGCGCTCGCGGGAACGCTGTCGAATACGGAGATCCTGCAGGCCGGCTTCTCGTACTTCCGGCTCGGCGCGGGCGACGCGGCCGTGGTGCCGCTCGTGAACCGCGAGGGCGTGCTGGTGGGCGCGTTCGTGCTGCTGCATTCGAAGCCGCTCGAGGAAATGCAGCTGTCGTTCATCGCGGAGCTGACCGGCCTGTTCGTCAGCGCGATCGAAACGCGCGAGCTGATCAAGATGCAGCGCGCGCTGTTCGAATCGTTCATCCAGCTGATCGCCAAGGCCATCGACGCGAAGAGCCCGCACACGGGCGGCCACTGCAACCGCGTGCCCGAGCTGACCAAGATGCTCGCGCAGGCGGCCTGCAGCGCGCGCGAAGGCCCGTGGCGCGATTTCGATCTCGATGCGCAGCAGTGGGAAGAACTGCATGTCGCGGCCTGGCTGCACGATTGCGGCAAGATCACCACGCCTGAATACGTGATCGACAAGGCCACCAAGCTCGAAACGCTGTACGACCGGATTCACGAGGTCCGCATGCGCTTCGAGGTGCTCAAGTGCGAGGCGGAGATCGATTGCCTGAAGGCCATCGAGGCCGGCATGGACCGTGCGCAGGCGGCGCACACGCGCGATGCGCGGCTGCGCGCGATCGACGACGATTTCGCGTTCGTGGCCGCCTGCAACGAGGGCGGCGAGTTCATGGATCCGGCCCGCATCGAGCGGCTCGAACGGATCGGCCAACGCACCTGGCGGCGCACGCTCGACGACCGGCTCGGCGTGTCCGAGGACGAGCGCAAGCGCCAGGCGCGCGCGCCGCGCGGCCCGCTGCCGGTGCGCGAGCCGCTGCTGGCCGACAAGGCCGAGCATCGCATCGAGCGCGAGAGCGCGGTCGCGCCGTTCGATTCGCCCGACAACCGCTGGGGTTTCCGGATGCGCGTGCCCGAGCTGCTGTTCAATCGCGGCGAGCTGTACAACCTGTCGGTGTCGCGCGGCACGCTCTCCGAGGAGGAGCGCTTCAAGATCAACGAGCACATGCTGCAGACCATCATGATGCTGTCGCAACTGCCGTTTCCGCGTCACATGCGCAACGTGCCCGAAATCGCCGGCGGCCATCACGAGAAGATGGACGGCACCGGCTACCCGAAGGGGCTGCGCGGCGACGAGATGAGCCCGCTCGCGCGAATGATGGCGATCGCCGACATCTTCGAGGCGCTGACGGCCGGCGACCGGCCGTACAAGCGCGGCAAGACGCTGTCCGAGGCGATCGCGATCATGGCGTCGATGTGCGAGGCGCAGCATATCGACGCCGAACTGTTCGGCCTGTTCCTGCGCTCGGGCGTCCATCTCGACTACGCACGGCGCTTCATGCAGCCCGAGCAGATCGACGAGGTGGATATCGCGCGCTATCTGGCGCCGGCGGCCTACGAGGCGGCCTGAACGGCGGCGTATAGTGGCGTTTCCTTTCCCTGAAACGGAAACTTCGCCATGCTGACTTACGCGATTCAGAAAACCGGTGACGACGATTCGCAACTGGATCCGCAAGGCCCCACCGATTACGCCGGCTTCATCCGCGCGCTCGAGCAGTTTCCGTGGGCGCAGCAATTGGCGCAGTGGGACGACGACCAGAGCGGCCCGCTGCCCGCGCTGGTGCTGCGCCATACCGGCGATCAGCGCGAATTGTGGATCAGCGCGCTCGGCACCGATCTCGCTCAGGATTTCCAGCTGAACGCCGTGGCGATGCGCGAGAAGAAGCCGCGCTTCGGGTTCGGCAAGCCGAGCATCGAGCGCGACGTCGTCACGTTCGACGTGGCGTCGCGCGCCGACGTCGACCGGCTCTGCCAATTGTTCTGCAGTGCGCAATACGCGGCGTTCGACGAGGACGTGGCGCGGCTCGACGAGCGTTCGCGCGAACGCGAGCGCTGGCGCCGCCGGTAACGCCGCCAACGTTGGCAGCGCCAGCGTCCGCACTTATTTCAGGCCCGCCCCGGGCCGCCTTGCCCCCGCCTTCAGCAGTCTTCAGCCTGTTTCAGCTTTCCAACAGGACTTTCAGGTCCGCGCTCCGTAATCTGGCCACCGATCGCAACGGCCCGCCGCACCACGCGGCGCGGCCGGCCCGGCTTCGAATCGTCCCGATTCACTGCCACCTTCACCGCCACCTCAACGGAGCTCTCGATGGCCTACGAACTGCTGACCCCCGACAACTGCGCGCTCGCGCTCATCGACCACCAGCCGCAGATGTTCCTCGGCACGCATTCGCACGAACGCACCACGATCATGCACAACGTGCAGATCCTCGCCAAGGCGGCCAAGCTGTTCAAGGTGCCGACCGTGCTGACCACGATCGCGGCCGAAAGCTTCAGCGGCCACCTGCTGTCGGAAGTGCAGTCGGTGTTCCCGGACAACAAGCCGATCGACCGCACCTCGATGAACTCGTGGGAAGACGCCGGCTTCCGTGAAGCGATCAAGGCCACGGGCCGCAAGAAGATCGTGATCGCCGGCCTGTGGACCGAAGTGTGCGTCGCGTTTCCGACCGTGCAGATGCTGGCCGAAGGCTTCGAGATCTACGTGCCGACCGACGCCTGCGGCGACGTCACCGAAGAGGCGCACGAGCGCGCCGTGCAGCGCGTGATCCAGGCCGGCGCCGTGCCGACCACCTCGCTGCAGTTCATGTGCGAACTGCAACGCGACTGGGCGCGCAGCGCCACGTACGAAGGTTGCATGGACATCTTCAAGGCGCACAGCGCCTACGGCATCGGCGTGCGCTACGCCAAGCAGATCCTCGGCGAACACGCCAGCGAGGGCTGATGCCCGCGGCGCGTGCGTGCGGCTTCGGCCGCCGCATGCGCCCGATTCGGTTGAATCGCCCGGCGCGCCACGCGGCCGGCCCTGCGGCCGGGCCGCCGCGCACCGGGCCCACGAATTCCACGACGGCAGCAGCAGCGGCGGCGCGGCGGACCTCGCGCGCGCGGCCGGCGCGCGCCGTCATCCGTCACGCGATCCGACGCGATTCGCCGTGACGCCTCGAGGAGAGCGACGATGAACACCCCCGAACCCGCAGCGCGGATCGCCGATCTGGTGATCTACAACGGCAAGATCGCCACCCAGGACGCGCAGCGTTCGTTCGTCACGGCGCTGGCGTCGGCCGGCGGCAAGATCGTCGCCACGGGCAGCGACGCGCAGGTCATGCAATGGGCGCGCGACGATGCGCGACGCATCGATCTGCAGGGCCGCACCGTGATTCCCGGCCTGAACGATTCGCACCTGCACGTGATTCGCGGCGGCCTGAACTTCAACATGGAGCTGCGCTGGGACGGCGTGCCCTCGCTGCACGACGCGCTGGCAATGCTGCGCGCGCAGGTGGCGCGCACGCCCGCCCCGCAATGGGTGCGCGTGGTGGGCGGCTGGAACGAATTCCAGTTCGCCGAGAAGCGCGGCCCGACGCTCGACGAGATCAACGCGATCGCGCCCGACACGCCGGTGTTCATCCTGCACCTGTACGACAGCGCGCTGCTCAACGCGGCGGCGCTGCGCGCGGTGGGCTACGACCGCGACACGCCGAACCCGCCCGGCGGGGAGATTCAGCGCGACCGGCGCGGCAACCCCACCGGCATGCTGATCGCGCGGCCCAACGCGGGCCTGCTGTACGCCACGCTGGCCAAAGGCCCGAAGCTGCCGCTCGAGGATCAGAAGAATTCCACGCGCCAGTTCATGCGCGAGCTGAACCGGCTCGGCGTGACCAGCGCGATCGACGCGGGCGGCGGCTACCAGGCCTACCCGGACGATTACGCCGTGATCATGGATCTGGCCAAGCAGGATCACCTGACGGTTCGGATTGCCTACAACCTGTTCACGCAGAACGCCAAGCGCGAGATCGAGGATTTCGCCAAGTGGGTGAAGGTCACGCGCCCCGGCGACGGCGACGATTTCCTGAAGGTCAACGGCGCGGGCGAGATGCTGGTGTTCTCGGCGGCCGATTTCGAGGATTTCCTGGAGCCGCGCCCGGATCTGGCCGACACGATGGAGCAGGAGCTGGAGGACGTGGTGCGCCTGCTGGCCGCGAACCGCTGGCCGTTCCGCCTGCACGCCACCTACGACGAATCGATTTCGCGCTTCCTCGACGTGTTCGAGCGCGTCAACGCCGACATCCCGTTCGATGGCCTGCGCTGGTTCTTCGACCACTGCGAGACGATCTCGGACCGCAACATCGAGCGGATCGCGGCGCTCGGCGGCGGCATCGCCGTGCAGCACCGCATGGCGTTCCAGGGCGAATACTTCATCGCGCGTTACGGCGCGGAAGCCGCGGCGCAGACGCCGCCGGTGCGCAAGATGCTCGAAGCCGGCCTGCCGGTGGGCGCGGGCACCGACGCCACGCGCGTGGCCAGCTATAACCCGTTCGTATCGCTGTACTGGCTGGTGTCGGGCCGCACCGTCGGCGGCACGCCGATGTATGCCGCGCGCGACCGCCTGGAGCGCATGGAAGCGCTGCGCCGCTACACGGTCGGCAGCGCCTGGTTCTCGAACGACGACGACAAGAAGGGCGCGCTGATCCCCGGCCAATACGCCGATTTCGCCGTGCTGACCGACGATTTCTTCACGATCGAGGAGGAATCCATCAAGCACCTCGAATCGGTGATGACGGTGGTCAACGGCCGCGTGGTGTACGCCGATCAGGAATTCGAACGATTCGGCCCGCCCGCGCTGCCGGTCAGCCCGAGCTGGTCGCCGGTGGCGGAATTCGGCGGCTACGCGCGCTATCGCCCGGTCGCGCCGCTCGAGCGCGCCTGCGCCGACGGCTGCGTGAACCTGTGCGGCGTGCACCAGCACGGCCACGGCTGGGCCTGGCGCAGCAACGCGCCGGTTTCCGACGCGAACGCGTTCTGGGGTGCGCTCGGCTGCAGCTGCTTCGCGTTCTGAGGAGACCTGACGATGACGCTGAACGAGAGCGGCGCGCGGCGCGCCGGCGATCCCGCGCCCACGCCGGCCGATGCCGCGCTGCTGTTCCTGCGCGTGGCGGCAAGCGTGCTGGTGCTGCTGGTGCACGGCCTGCCGAAGGCGCTGCATGTGGGCGCGCAACTGGCCGTGATCGAGGATCCGCTGCATCTGGGCGCGCCGCTCACGCTCGGCTTCGCGATCTTCGCCGAGGTGGTGTGCCCGCTGCTGATGATCGCGGGCATCTTCACGCGGCTGGCCGCGCTGCCGATCCTGGCGGTGACCGCGGTGGCGCTGGTGCTGGTGCACCCCGACTGGACGCTGGAGCAGGGGCAGTTCGCCTGGATGCTGCTGATCCTGTTCGGCACGGTGGCGATCGGCGGGCCGGGCCGCTACCGGATCGCCTGGCCGGATCGGCTGCGCCTCGCGCGTTGAACGCGCGGCCGGGCGGCACGCGATAACACGCCAACCAATATCAGGCGAGAGAGAGAGAAGAGGGTCATGCGAACTGCGTTGTCGAGCGCCGGCGGCGAGGTGGCGGGCGTGCCGATTCCGGGCACGCCGGTGGCGGTGGCCGCCGAGCAGAGCGCGTGCGCCGCGTTGCCGGCGGTGCTGCTGGGGCACGCGCGCCGCGTGTTCGTGTTCGCGGCCTTGAGCGCGCGGCGCGACGGGCTGGCGTGCGATGCGGGGCTGCTGTTCGTGGGCGCGCTGTACGCGAACATGGGATTGAGCGCGGCGTATGCGCACTCGATGCTGCGCTACGAGCTGGACAGCGCCGATGCCGCGCGGGCGCTGA